>DAOVYP010000287.1 GCA_030635565.1 Spirochaeta sp.
CAGGAAGGCAGCCCGCCGAATAAAGAAATCATCGGTCAATTAGCCGACAGGTACATGCTTCCCGGCAGCAGAATCGAAAACGTTGATGCCCTGAGGGAACTCCATAACCGGAGTCGGGCGGGGGAATCATGCCTGATCCTGGCCGAACATTGCAGTAATTTCGATTTTCCCATATTCTACCGCCTGATTGAAAACGACAGTCGTCTCGGTCCGGTTATAGCGGAATCATTATTGCCGATCAGGGGAATGAAACTCAGCGAGTCCTCTCCGATGACCGCCATATTCACACGGTCTTTTGATACAATCATCATTTATCCCAGCAGGTCGCTGGATTCCATCGAAGATCCGAAAGAACTCGCAGCGACACGAAGGATAAGCATTCCCATCAATCAGGCCGCCATGCGGGAAATGATAGATCGGAAGCATAATGGCCGGATTATCCTGGTGTTTCCCTCAGGCACACGATATCGCCCCTGGGATCCTAGCTCCCGAAAGGGTGTCAGGGAAATCCACTCTTACATCAAAACTTTCGATAATGTGATGTTCCTGGCCATCAACGGCAACGCTCTTCCACCCCACAAGTCCGGCGACATGACCCAGGATCAGGTGGTTGAAGACCTGATGATTCTCACCTGCTCCGAAATTGTCCGCGGCCGCGAATTTCGTAAAACAGTCGAAGAGTCGACACCTGAAGGCAAAGACCCCAAACAGCACGTTGTGGACCGTGTCATGTCTGAACTCAAGGCAATAAACGACCGTGTTGAACCGGAACGACTTAAAGAGAAAAGTTTACTGAAGAATTAACGGCCAGTGTGGTGTCACATAAATTCGCTCTCATGAACAGCACCCGGACAGTCCCGCTTCCGGAAAGTGACGCTCATATTCGGATTTATTTACAGGCCATGCTAAGACGATTTTCGCCACCATGTCATTACCGTGGCAAATCCGATGCGCTCGAAGTAGGGATTCAGAATCTTCCCTGACGCTCCGGTTCTGACACTCAGGATTGTCGCTCCCTTAACTCCTGCCCTTTCCATGGATGATCCGGCAAGCATGCGACCGATGCCGAGCCCCCGGAAATCCGGCTTCACATAGACTTGAATCAGTCGTCCTTCAAGTCGTCCGGGATCCCCTTCAATGATAATCCAGGAGAATCCCACGATCTCACCTGACGGACTCTCGGCAACGATGACGTCTCCGTCTTCAAGTTCGGCATCTCCACGTTCACTCGCCATAGCTGAACAACGTTCATCAGGAGAAAGTTCCGGATAATCCTCCGTTACCGCTGCCTGATCCCAATCCCGAATGGATTCCCAGTCACCGGAGTTTGCTTCACGTACGGCAAAATCAGCCAAAGCCAGGTCTTCCCAATCCTCAGGCTCCGGTCCAAGATCCTCCAGAGCCAATGCTTCCGACCACCTGGAAAGCCAGGATAAGGCTGTTTTCCTCATTTCCCTCTTTTTATAGCGTCGCCAGAGAGCCTCCAGTTCCGGTCGTTCAATCAATGCGTCCTTGAAACTCCGAAATACACCGGTGCCTGAGTGCAATATGTCGAGCAGCCTCTCTTTGAACACTGTATCCGGCAGTGTGCCGGCAAAACCGTCCATCAGTCTGTAACCTTCAGCAGGACCCCACGGCGGTATGGGAATGGAAGTACTGTCAATTTCCTGTTCCAGGCGAAGTATACCGTCGGAAAGATCAAGAAAAAGCCGGTCTTTCTGGTTTTCCATCCCGTATACAACCCTCTCGAGAATCTCTTCGGTAACTTCCAACCGTCCTTTATCCATAAAGTCATCTTATCCCGGAATTATCACAAGCGACACACCTCTACACCCTTTCCGATGACCATGTACACCGAGAATACATTACAGGGCCGATCAAGCGCATAAATACGCTGGAATGGGACCAGTAACCGCTTGACCCTCCGCCAACAACGAACGATATTTGGGAACGAGAACTTTCATAGGAGAAAATAAACAATGGATACTATTGAATACGTTGAAGCACGTGAAATCCTCGATTCCCGGGGCAATCCCACCGTTGAAGTTGATGTTATGCTTGCCGACGGATCTTTCGGTCGTGCCGCCGTACCCTCCGGTGCCTCCACCGGCGTCCACGAAGCAGTTGAGCTGCGGGACGGCGACAAGAACCGCTACCTGGGTAAAGGCGTCCTGAAAGCCATTGAAAACGTCAACACTGTCATCGCCGACGCCGTCATCGGACTCTCCGCATTGGATCAGGTTGATGTCGACCGCACCATGATCGAACTCGACGGAACCGAAAACAAAAACAAACTCGGGGCCAATGCCATACTCGGTGTTTCCATGGCTGTTGCCAGAGCTGCCGCCCAGCATCTTGAAGTGGACCTTTTCAAATACCTCGGTACATTCCACGCCAATGTCCTCCCGGTACCCATGGCCAACATCATCAACGGCGGTTCCCATGCCGACAACTCGGTGGACTTCCAGGAGTTCATGGTGATGCCCGTCGGCGCCGATTCCATCCGCCAGGCCATCCAGTGGGTTGCCGAGATCTTCCATAATCTCAAGGCCCTGTTGAAATCAGCCGGTCACTCCACCGCCGTCGGTGACGAAGGCGGCTTTGCTCCCAATCTCAAGAGCAATGAAGAAGCCCTGAAATTCATCATGGATGCCATCGAGAAGGTCGACCTGAAACCCGGAGACGACGTGATGATCGCCCTGGATCCCGCAGCTTCCGAGTTCTCCGAGAAGCAGGCCGACGGCTCCTATATCTACGAACTCAAGTGGTCTACCGGTGAGAAGCTCTCCAGTGCCCAGATGGTCGATTTCTGGGCCGATTGGGTGAAGCGCTATCCGATTATCTCCCTCGAAGACGGCATGAACGAAGATGATTGGGACGGCTGGAAATTACTCACCGACAGAATCGGCGACACATGTCAGGTGATGGGAGACGATCTCTTTGTCACCAACACCAAGCGCCTGAAGAAGGGCATCGATTTGGGTATCGGCAATTCAATCCTCATCAAAGTAAATCAGATCGGTACCCTCACTGAAACCTACGAGGCCGTTGAAATGGCCAAACGGGCCGGTTACACCGCTGTCATCTCTCACCGATCCGGTGAAACCTCCGACACCTTCATTGCCGACCTCGTTGTCGCCCTGGAAACCGGACAGATCAAGACCGGTTCCATGAGTCGCTCGGACCGGGTGGCCAAGTACAACCAGCTTCTTCGCATTGAGGGCGAACTTGAAGGCCGCTCCACCTTCGCGGGCCGGGATGCGTTCTACAACATCAAGAAGTAGATGAAGAGCGCCTGATTGCGACTTTGCGCTGATCGCTTCGCTGTTTCAGAGGCCGTCCGGTTGGGCGGCCCTTTTTATTTGGATTTATTGAGTTGATTTGATTTCATTACTGGTGAGAAGTTCAGATTTAAGCGTTCAGATCACTATGTCATATTGAGATATGAAAATTATCGGTTGATTATATCAGACACTGCATTGTGATATTGAATTGCCACAACATGTACGATATAGTGTACATATCATGAATGCAATCACCTATACCGAAGCCCGTGCCAAGCTGGCTGATACCATTACACGTGTGTGTGAGGATCATAATCCGGTTATCATCACGAAAAAGAGCGATATGGCGGTAGTGATGATATCGCTAAGCGATTATGAGGCTCTGGAAGAAACTTCGTACCTGCTTCGCAGCCCGAAGAATACTCAACGGATCTTTGAGTCAATTCGGGAATTGGAATCAGGAAACGGTATTGTGAAGGACTTGATTGAGGAATGAAACTGACATTCTCATCGGAAGCATGGGATGACTACCTCTTTTGGCAGAAAACCGATAAACAGATTCTGAAGCGCATCAACTTAATAATCAATGATATAGTTCGATCCCCTCATGACGGCATTGGAAAACCAGAGCCGCTCAAACATGCCCTGTCAGGATATTGGTCGAGACGAATAAACGACGAACACAGGATTGTCTATAAGGTCCTTGACGATCAGGTCCTGATTGCTCAATTGAGATACCATTATTAATTCTCAGAGAAGCAGGTCAACAGCTACTATGTCTACGGCCGTAAATGAA
>DAOVYP010000493.1 GCA_030635565.1 Spirochaeta sp.
AGTGGGAGAGTGGAAAGGTGGGGGGCTCACTTTCTCACTCTCTCACTTTCTTTCTTCCACGGTGAAATGGGAGGGTTCGGTACGCTTCGAGTCTTATTTCATCCCGTCCCAAGGATTTTTTTCGCGGCCTGCAGAAGGGCGCCCGGATCAATGGGTTTTTCAATGTAGGCCTCCGGCTCCGCCCCCATATATTCTCCCATATCCTCCGCTGAGAACTTAAGCCCCATCCGAGCCGTTACGCCGGTCAGCATAATGACCGAAATGTCCTTCGTCACCGGGTCCTGCTTCAGGTCGGAGAACATCGAGAAGCCGTCTTTCTTGGGCATCTGGACGTCCAGGACGATCAGATCCGGCCCCTCTGTCTTCGCCTTTTCCAGCCCCTCTACGCCGTCCGCTGCGGAGATCACCGAAACGCCTTCGAGATCGGAGAGAATCTCCGTCACGAATTCGACCGCATCGGGCTCATCATCTACTACCAGAATTTTTTTCGTCGCTTCAGCCATTCGTTCCTCCTTCGTTTTGTTGGGTTGTTTGCGTCTGATCCGTCCGACCATCCGATTGAGGGGAAGGCACCCCCCGGGTCGGTAGATTGATGATGAAGCGGCTGCCCGCTCCGGGCTCCGATTCCACCGTGAGGGCGCCCCCATGCTCCTGAATGATCTTATGAGTGACGGCCAGTCCCAGTCCCGTACCTTTCGACCCTTTTGTGCTGAAGAACATCTGAAACAACCGGGCCTGATTTTCCTTGCTGATACCAGAGCCGTTGTCTGAAATCACGACACAAAAGCGCCCAGGATCATCTTCCCTTTTGGTGCTTAATTCTACACGACCCCCTTTCTCTCCACAGGCATCCACCGCGTTGGATACCAGGTTCATCAGACACCGCCGTATCCCTTTCGGATCCACAATGACCTCGCCTAAGCCGGCGTCCAACGTGCAGACGATCTCCACATCGTTCATCCGGGCCTTCTCCGTCGTCAACTCACATACCGATTGGCACAGGGCATTGAGGTCCGTCGGGGCCGTTTCCGGCTGCCGATCTTTGGCATAGGTCAGCATATCCAGGACCAGCTCGTGCATAAACGCGTTGTTCCGTTTCACCATCTCCCAACCCCTGGAGAGCCGGTCAAAATCACCCCTATCAAGCCCTCGTTCCAGGATGTAGGACCCGCCATGAATGCCGTTCTGGATATTCTTGATGCAGTGCGCCAGCCCGGCTATCGTCTGCCCGATCGCAGCGAGGCGCTCCTTCCTCAACGCCTCCTCCCTCAGTTGTGCGTTCTCCAGCGCGATCGCCGCGTGGGATGCGATCCCGGACAGAAGAACCTCATCCTCAACGATAAATGGCCCCTCTCGTTTGTTGATCACCTGAACCACTCCGATGATCTCCCGCAACCGGGTGCGGATCGGCATACACAGGACCGATTTCGTGCGAAAGCGATTTTGGATGTCCGTCTCTTTGTCGAAATAGGGGCACTCCCACGCGTCGGGAATATTCAAAGTCTCCCCGGTTTGCGCCACTCTTCCGGATATACCCACTCCTATCGGAAGGGTGATCACGTTCCCAAGCCCCTGGGCCACCTTGGTCCAAAGTGCATTCCGTTCCTTATCCACGAGATAGAGGCTGCTACGTTCCGCTTTCAAAGCCTTCGTCGTTTCCTCCATAATGCGGTCGAGAAGCGTATCCAACTCCAGCACCGAGGTGATTTCCTGAGCGATCTCCAGCACGGTATCGAGCCTGTGCCTGGCCGCGCATTGCTTCTGGTAGAGCAGCACGTTTTCCAGATGCACCATGACATTGAGGAATATCAGGGACAGCAGTTCCATATTATCGGTATAGTACGGCTCTCCGGATGTTTTTCTCCCCAGGATCACAGCCCCCATCATGCCGTCGCCCAGCGTGAAGGGAATCCACAGTTGGGCGCCGAGCGACACCAGCGTATCCGGGTTCATCGGAAGGTTCTGGCAATCCCATACCCCCAGGAGGTGAAAGGGCTGCTCGGTGTTCAGCCCGTCGAAATACGAATGAATTCCGCCGCTTCGCAAAGCGCCCGCATCCTTTTCACTAAATCCCACGTTCGATGCGATCCGGACTCCCCGCGTCCCGATCTCGTAAAACAACACCAGCCCGGTCTGTATTTTGAACGTATCCAGTACAATGGCCAGCGTCGTATCCAGCATTTCCCCGGTGTCTCTCAGGGGGCTGAGCTTATACCCCACATCGTAGAGTACTCTGAGATGAAAGTTGCGGCGATTGAACTCTTTACCGGCATGTTCCC
>DAOVYP010000497.1 GCA_030635565.1 Spirochaeta sp.
ATGTCCGAGATGGCTGAGACGTAATCATCAACTGTTTTCAGATCAATCGTGATGAATCGATGGGGCAGTTCCCGCTGATCGATAACCCTGGTGACTCCGGGTTCGTTATTCACCGGCCAGATGGTCCGGTAGTGTCGGCCTTCCACATTCATGGAAAAGATTATACACGGGCGGGCGGCAGTTCACGCAATGCGACGACCAGGAGGCTGTCGGACTTGGGGCTTTCGCTTCGTGGCATCCTGCATCAGTTCAGCAATGCCCGGCAAGGCGATTTCTCATAAGTCCGTCCGAGACCCGGGGTTGTACCACAGCGAAGCGAGGAACGAGCAGGGTCGCATGGGCAGGCAAGCTATGCTTGCGACCAGTCCTCGACAGTCAACAAAAAACAAGGTGTACCACATCTTGATATATCCACCGGAGTTGACCATTGTTAACCCATGCCCGTATACGTGAACAGATTGCTGAATCTGAAGAAAATCAAGGTTGTCGGATTCGACATGGACTACACCCTGGTGCGATACAATATCGAAGCCTTCGAAGGACTCACACACAATTTAGCGGCCGTCAGGCTGGTGAAAACCTACGGTTATCCCGAAGCTGCAGGCAAATTCGAATTCGACCGAAGCAGGGCGATTGTCGGACTGGTTATCGACAAGAGAAACGGTAATCTGCTCAAACTCAGCCGCTTCGGCAAGGTGAAGCTGGCCTACCACGGGCTGGAAGAAATCGATTTCAGGGAACGGTCCCGTATCTACCGTGAACTCGTTATTGACCTTCGGGATCCTGATTTCCAGAGCCTGGATACGGCGTTCGCCATATCCAACGGCGTACTCTTCGCACAACTTGTACAACTGAAGAAGAAAGGCGCGTCCCTCCCTGATTATCGCCGGCTTGCCACGGATGTGAACGGCTGCATCGATTCCCTGCACAAGGACGGCACCCTCAAGGAAATTCTCAAGGCGGATTTCGGCAAGTACGTCCTGCAGGATTCAAAGACCGCCGCCATGCTCGAAAGGCTCAAAACCTACGGCAAGAAATTGATGATTATCACCAATTCGGATTATGAGTATACAAAATCGCTGCTGGACTACGCCCTCAATCCATTCTGGACGAAGTATAAAAACTGGCAGGAGGCATTCGATCTGGTGATTACCTTCGCCGAAAAGCCGAGGTTCTTCGAAGGACGGCACCGTTTCCTGAAGATCGACAGGGAATCAGGCATCATGACCAACCATGAAGGACCGGTTTCAGAAGGCTTATGGCAGGGCGGATGGTTCGAAGACGTCCAGGAGGGTATGGGTGTACCGGGTGATGAATTTCTCTACCTCGGCGACCATATCTACGGCGATGTGGTTTCCATCAAGAAACGCTGTGACTGGCGGACGGCACTGGTACTGGGAGGCCTTGACGGCGAACTTGAAGCCATCAGGGCCACCCGGGAAATTCAGGCGGAAATTGACAGGTTGATGAACCGCAAGGAATGGCTCGAGAAGGAAGCCGATAATGCCGAAATGGAACGGCGATCCGGCAGGAACGCCCGGGTTCCCGAGGGTCATATCGAAGAACAGGATCAGCTCAACTCCCGGATTTCCGAACTCCTGGACGAACTCAAGCCCCACTTCAATCCCTATTGGGGGGAAATCTTACGGGCAGGAAGCGAGGAAAGCCGTTATGCCGAACAGGTAGAGAAATACGCCTGTATTTATATGACCAAAGTATCGGATCTCTACGATCATTCCCCCCGGACCTATTTCCGTCCTCCCATCCGTCGTCTGGCCCATGAAATCGTGGAATAATTCAGACGGGATGAACCGGCGGCCGGCGTTCAGGCAGGGTCCTGCAGCCGCCTTCCTCTTCGATGGTTTTCCGGATGACTCCGTGAACGGCCTCGGACATTCGATGCACCTGCTCCCGTCGGGAGACACCGGATTCCCGGAAAGTGTCCGGGAAAACCGGCTCTCCGATAACAAAAGTGGTTTTCGGCGGCCACCAGGAAAAAATCCTGCGGATCGGACGCTCCCGGAGTACTTCGGTTAACGGAAAAACAGGGACGTTGTTGAGGAACGCAAAGAAGAAAACGCCCTCAAGGAATGGGCCGGGTTCCTGGGAGCGCCAGCTGATAACCCCTTCCGGGTAAAAATGGACAAACCAGTTCTTCTGCAGGGCCTTTTTTACGAACCCGGCGATGGCCATGGGGTTATCATCTGGAATCCCGAACGCCCTGAGAAGCCTGGTGAGCAAGCCGACATCTTTCCTGGTAAC
>DAOVYP010000027.1 GCA_030635565.1 Spirochaeta sp.
CCCTGATTATCAAAGGTTTGCCGTAACAAGACGAAGCATTCACGAAGGGGCTGTCCCATGAGTCATAGGACAACCCCTTTTTTATATCGATACTGAAAGATATCATCCTAACCGTCGGGAATCTTCCTCAATACAGATCGGATTACTTCCCGGCTTCAGCAGCCAGTTCACTCAGAAACGAAAGAATCTCAGCATAGACCGCTTCGCGGCCTTCCAGCTCCCTCAACTCACCACCGGTATCCGTATAAGTTTCAAATCGATCGTGGAGCGATGGATCCAAATCGGACTTGATGATGAGCTTGGTATCCAACAGGGACAAGAGTCGATTACGGGATTCACGTTCATCGTCCGCATCCCGGTGCAGGGCGGTAAGATAGCGAATCTGCAGATTTTCGATACGTGTTGACATTGAGGTCAACAGGACCTTCAAATCCTCAATCTGTGCGCTTGAATTTTCCAGCCCCGATTCCAGCCCCTCGGCGTACCCTTCTTTCCGGACATTGTCCAACTCCGTGCTGATATCGGCCTGAACGGCTTCCCGGCCCTGAAGCAGGCCCTCAGCCAATCCCTGATCCCTCGCCGCGCTCAAGTCCGCGGCAGTCAACACAACTGCCCCGGCGTCCGCTGCGACTGAAGCGCCGGCCAATGCGGAATCGAACGCCTCTTCCAGCTCAGGTACGGCGGAAAAGGCATCCCGCCACACCTGTCTGGCCGTTTCCAGGTCACCGGACTCCGACAATCGCATTCCCGCTACGGCACCGGCGCTAATGCCCGATAATATCTCCGTACTGCCGTCATCCGGAACTGAAACATCCGATTGATCCATAAATTCAAGATTTATAAGCCGTCGCAACGCAGCGGTAAGAAACGCATCCACCTCACGGCGGTTCTCCACCAATCCCAGTTTTCTGATGCTGTCTTCACTCAGATACTGCTCCAGAGAATCGAGAGTTCCCATCGCCGTATCGGCATCTCCGGCCCTGCGGGCCACCCCGATACGTTCGTAAAAAGCCAATATCTGATCGGTAACGAGTTTCTCCTGCTCCTGCAGAGATCTTAAATCATCCAAATGCCGTGCGGCTTCACCGGCTTCGGTGCTGCTCACCTGCGACAGGGTTTCAAGCTCCTCTGTCCGGGTTTCCAGTTCTTCCCGCAATCGCAGCCGCTCTTCGTCCGCCGAAGCCATCTGTCCTTCGTAGACCGACCTCTGGGCATCCAGTTCCGCAACACGCCGTTCCTGCTCAGCAGCTGCGACGACCCTGACCTCGGAAAGATCCGCTTCGAACCTGCCCCGCAGCTCCGCTTCGTAAGCGGCCATGGCGACGGTAAGATCGTTTCCGGTAACGCCGGATTCGGAAAGCCTGGTCCTTTCGGCGGCCATCAAGGCGTCAAATTCCTTCCTCAAAGCCCCTTCCCGCTCTGCAAGTTTCTGTTCCGTTTCCTCGGCCAGATTGTTTTTCTGATTTTCCAGATCTGACAGAAGTGAGCGAATATCGGCAATTTCCCGGTCTTTTACACTGAGTTCTGTCTCGGATTTCAGACGCAGTCTTTCAAGGATTTTACCCTCTGCGGATTCCAGGCCTACCTCACGCTTCACCACCGCTGTCTCGTTACGGTCGAACACACGCAATAATACCAGAGTCCCCAGCCCCAGAATTAATGCGGCTCCAAGGTTCAATAACAACGGCAGGGTGAAGGAACGTTTCCCGGGAACAAATCGCAAGGCACCTTCGTCCATTCGAATTCTGTCGTCCTTAAGCATGCTGTCGATACCTGACAAGACGCTCTGTTTCTCTTCATCAGGGATATTGAGGACAAAATCATCATTTTCCAGCTCTCCGAGAAGATCCAATCGGGTCCGTAAAGCCCGGGCACGGCGAAAAAGACCGCTCATATCACGTCATTCCCGTTTTCGACCGATAGATGTAATGTGAATATACGTCCGAAATTCATCCTGGTTGTCCTGCCTCTGATTATTACGCCCCTGGTATTGGCGGCCCTTGTATCTTATTTATCGGCAAGAAACGGAATAACCGCCGTCGCTTCCGACTTTTTAAGATTCAAATCTCAAACCCTCATCGATTATATGGACGGCCAGTGGGCCCTGCTGACCAATAATTCCCTGGATAAAGATGAAGAGTATGTGGCTGCCGCCCGTGGAGCGGTACAGGCTTTCGCCGTTAACCTGATCCGATCATCGACTGAAAGCATTTTTGCAGTCGATTCCTCCGGAATTGTTGTTATGGCATCAGGTGAGATTACCACCGATTCCGGTCCCTTTCCCGAATTTTCCGCAGAGACTCCGCCACCCGGCGGCAAATGGGACGGTAACATCGTTGTGGATGGCCGGCGGAGGGTCGCTTATATCGATAGTTATAATCCCTGGGGATGGACCATCTTCGTTTCAGAAGCCTGGGACAGTTTTTATCGGCCCGTCACCCGGATCGCCCTGTTAATAACCCTGATTGGCGCCGTATCCCTCACCGTCGCGTTTATTTTCCTCATTATCGTCACAGGCCTGGTGGCCAAACCTCTGGAAGGCATGGTGAAGGCCATTGAAGGCATTATGGAAACCATGGACCTTAAAACCCGTGTTCCAATCCTCTACAAGGACGAAACCGGCAGGCTGGCTCACTCCTTCAACCTGATGACAGAAAGTCTCGATAAGGCCAATGAAGACGTGAAGGATTTCGCGCTTCGAGCTGTATTCGCCCATCGGCAGGCTGTGCTTGCGCAAAAAGAAGCGGAAGATTCGAAAGAACGTGAACAAAATCTCAGAGTTTTATTCCAGAAATACGTTCCTCAGTCAGTTATCGACATGAACATCAAGAGAGTCGGTCAGGAACTTCTGGTGGGAGAGAACCAGTTTGTCTCCATCCTGATGTCCGATATCAGGAGTTTCACCAGTATCACCGAAAAGATGGCGCCCCAGGAGCTGGTTGACTCACTGAATCGATATTTTGGAAAAATGGTGGATGTAATCGACCATCACGGGGGTATGACCGACAAATATATCGGAGATGCCATCATGGCTCTTTTCGGTGCTCCTGAAAAGAAAGACGACGATGTTTTACGTTCCGTTCTGGCCGGACTTGATATGCTGACAGCGTTGGATGAGTTCAACTCAGAGCAGGAAAACCTGGGAATACGGCCCTTCCTCATCGGAATTGGAATCCACTATGGCGGCGTCACCGCCGGAAACATCGGTTCGGAAAAGAAAATGGATTACACGGTTATCGGCGAACCGGTGAACATGGCCTCACGACTGGAAGGCCTGACAAAGTACTACGGTATACCTCTCGTGATTTCAGAAACCGTCAGGCGACGGCTTGGTGATAAAGTCGAAACCAGGCTCCTGGACAGAGTACTGGTGAAAGGGAGCTCAATGGCCATGCCCATTTACTCGGTGACAAAAAAACTCAGCACGGATCATAAAGAAGTATGGGACGCTTTCGCCAGCGGTCAGAAAGAATATTACGACCGTAATTTCCCGGGAGCTCAGAAAGCCTTCAAGGATGCATTGAAAGCCTATCCGGATGACAAGCCAACTCAGATATTCCTCGAACGAACCCTGGAATTCCTGAAAAATCCACCGCCGGAAAACTGGGACGGATCCTTCCGGCACGGCACAAAATAGAGCCGGAAAAATTATCTATTGGAACTTTGTAAATCCTATTTCCCCACTCCCGGCACCCCCCGGAGAAACATCCCCCAGGATGGTATCCCCTTCACCGAAATCACCGGCCAACAATAATCTGGCCAGAGGGTTCTCCACCAGATCACGGATGGCCCGGCGCAGGGGACGGGCGCCGAAGGCCGGATCGAAACCCCGCTCGGCGATAAGGTCTTTAGCGGCATCGGAGAGTTCCAGGCTCATCCGTTTCTCTTCCAGACGCCCGGCCAGCCGGGCGGTGAGGATGTCCAGGATGGAACGGATCTGCTCCCTGCCCAGGGACTCGAAGATAATGGTTTCGTCCACCCTGTTGAGGAACTCCGGCTTGAAGGTTGCCTTGAGCCGTTCGGCCAGAATCGCCCGGGTTTCTTCTGTCACACCTTGTTCCAGGATGACATCCGAGCCCAGGTTGCTGGTCATGATGATAATGGAATGACGGAAGTCCACCACCCGGCCCTGACTGTCGGTGAGACGGCCGTCGTCCAGAAGCTGGAGCAGTATATTGAACACATCGGGATGGGCTTTCTCTATTTCGTCGAAAAGTACCACCGAATAAGGCCGTCGGCGCACGGCTTCTGTGAGTTGACCGCCTTCGTCATACCCCACATATCCCGGAGGTGCACCCACAAGCCTGGAAACGGCGAACTTCTCCATATACTCGCTCATGTCGATCCGTGTCAGGGCCTTCTCATCATCGAACAGGAATGCGGCCAGGGTCCGGGCCAGCTCGGTTTTGCCTACACCGGTGGGCCCCAGAAAGATGAAGGAACCCAGGGGCCTTCCGGGGTCCGACAGGCCGCTGCGGTTCCGCCGGACGGCATCGGCCACGACCTCCACCGCCTGATCCTGCCCCACGACCCGCTGCTTGAGAATACT
The DNA here is from genome assembly GCA_030635565.1 of Spirochaeta sp. Taxonomy (GTDB): domain Bacteria; phylum Spirochaetota; class Spirochaetia; order DSM-2461; family DSM-2461; genus UBA2779. The sequence goes on from DAOVYP010000027.1 coordinate 4,550, forward strand.
TTCCAGCTCCAGATATTTCTCCCGCTCCGAGGCCATCATCTTGGACACCGGGATGCCGGTCCATGAGGACACGATCCGGGCGATATCCTCCTCACCAATCTCCTCACGGAGCAGGCTGTTATCGCCCTGCAGGGCTTTGAGACATTCGGTTTTAGCCTCCAAAGCTGCTTTTGCCTCGGGCAGCTTGCCGTGAAGGATTTCCGCCGCCAGGCTGAGGTTACCCTCTCGTTCGGCCTGAGATGCACGGACGTGAAGCTCTTCCAGCTCCTGCTTGATGGCACGGATTTCTTCGATAGCCCCTTTTTCGTTTTCCCACTGGGCTTTCAGGGCATCCCGTTCCGTCGAGAGATCGGCCAGTTCCCGGCCGAGAACGGTGAGCCGCTCCCGGGAAGCCTCGTCGTCCTCACGGTCCAGGGACTGCTTCTCAATTTTGAGCTGGAGAATTCGACGTTCCAGGACATCCAGCTCCACCGGCTGGCTTTCAATTTCCATCTTCACCCGGCTGGCAGCCTCATCCACCAGGTCGATGGCCTTGTCCGGCAGAAATCGGCTGGTGATGTAGCGGTCCGACAGTGAGGCCGCGGCGATAAGAGCCTCATCCCGGATCCTCACGCCGTGATGCACCTCATAGCGCTCCCTGAGGCCCCGGAGAATGGCAACCGTGTCTTCCACCGAAGGTTCGGACACCAACACCTGCTGGAAACGGCGCTCGAAGGCCGCGTCTTTCTCGATGTGCTTGCGGTATTCGTCCAGTGTGGTGGCGCCGATAGTGTGAAGTTCACCCCGGGCCAGGGCGGGCTTGAGGAGGTTGGACGCATCGGTACCCCCCTCTGCGGCCCCGGCTCCCATAACGGTGTGAAGCTCATCGATAAACAGAATGATACCGCCGTTGCTGGAGGTCACTTCCTGTATCACGCTCTTGAGACGTTCTTCAAATTCTCCCCGGAACTTCGCACCGGCAACCAGGGATCCCATATCGAGGGCCAGCAGACGCTTGCCTTTGAGGGAATCGGGGACATCGCCTTCAACAATCCGGCCTGCCAGACCCTCGACGATAGCGGTTTTGCCGGTGCCGGGCTCGCCGATGAGTACCGGATTGTTCTTGGTTCGCCGGCTTAAAACCTGCATCACCCGGCGCACCTCATCGTCACGGCCGATAACCGGGTCGAGCTTGCCCTGCCGGGCCAGTTGGGTGAGGTCGATAGTGTATTTCTCCAGAGCACGGAACTTGCCCTCGGGATCCTGGTCGGTCACCCTCTGGCCGCCGCGGACTTCCTTGAGAGCACTCAGGAGTGAGTTGTAATCCGCGCCGTGATTCTTGAGGAGATCGGAAGAGGGCCCCTTGTCGGAAGCAATGGCAAGAAGAAAATGCTCCACCGAGATATATTCGTCCTTGAGCTTGTCCGCTTCCTTTTCCGCCGACCTCATCAGCCGGGCTGCATCGGGACTCATGCTCAGCTGCACCGTGTCTCCATAAACCCTGGGCTTCTTTTCCAGAACGGCCTGAAGCTCGGAATCCAGAATGCTCGGGGTCACCCCCAGGCGGGAGAGAAGATGGGGAACGATGCCGTCTTCCTGACGGATCAGAGCGGCCAGTATATGCTCGACATCCAGCTGATTGTGCCCGGCATCATCGGCAATTCTGCCGGCGGATTCCAGGGCTTCACGGCTTTTAATGGTATAACGGTCCTGCATCGTTTCTCGTCCTCCGGATATAAAATAGGCACCGAAGGGTGCTGCAGGCAAACTCATCGGCCCGATATAAAAAACCCGTTACCAATATTTTCATCTACTCATTATGATTGACTCATGAGTGAACCCGAAAAAATCGTCATTCTCCTCGACAGCTTCGCCCGGAACGAAGCCCAGGCCGCCCTCACCGCTTTCGCCGGCGCCGGCGGCGATGCCTCGAAAGTTGTCGTGGCACCCATAACCGAACTGGTTGCCGTCCAGAACACCGCCGAAGCCCTCGAGGCCGTCGCTCAAGGCAAGTGGCCCGGCGGCACTCCCAGGTCCGGAGGCAAGCGCGGTGCCCTCATCGCCGGAGCCGATAAAAAAAATGCCGTCGCCCTGATGCGCAGCTTCAAGAGCATCCTGCCATCAGATGCCGATCCGGCTTTCGCCATGGTGACTGAAACCGGCATGGGCTGGACTGTCAACGAATACCTGGCCCATATCCGCAAGGAACATGATTTCATGAAAACCGCCGATCCATCGATGGATCCGGACATGAAGGAGGTTAACTGACCTCTGGCGCACCGCTGTTCAAGCCTGGACGGTTTCGGAGGCGAGTTTTCTGATGAGGGTTGAGAATCGGGTGAGTGAGGTAATTTCAAAAATCCCCGATTTTTAAAATTACCCAGACCTTTAGAAAAGTTATTTCATGTATAAAAAATAACTTTTCGACCCCATACTGGAGGATCTTTCAGAATGGTAATTTTGAAAGATCCTCCAGCGTCAAGGCATTTCGCAGAAGTGGCAAGGCTGATCGACTTGGAATGTAGAATTGGGAGCAGATTGAGTCAGACACAAAAAAACGTCGCTCCCGGGTAATAACATTACTCAGGAACGACGCTCCGCGAAGGGATCTCGATATAGGCCCTCGGGAAAAGGAGGAAACCCCGGGCCTTTCGTTTCTATAAAAGAGAACCACACAGGAGAAAGGTGGTTACGTTAAAAGATATTTTTTTCAGGATTAATTACATTATGCAATATAAACACTATGAGTGATAAAACAGCCGGGAAACGCACCAAATACCTCTCACGCTCTGAACGACGGATCGGCGGTCGTCTTTTTTTAAGATTCTCAGGCTTCAACGGCCTGGGTATTTCGTTTCTGGGAGATGCAACGGTCACACTGCTCGCCATTTATTTCGGCGCCGGTAATATGGAACTGGGACTCATTTCCGCCATGCTTCATATCTCAGGCATCGCATTGCTCATCGTACCCAGGATATTCAAGGGACGGAATGTGGTAACCGTCGGTTTCTGGGCCTGGATGATCCGGGGATTGGTTTGCCTGCCTTACTCCCTGCTGTTGTTTATGCAGGGCAAGGCCGCTGTGGCACTGATAATGACTCTGTACGCCCTGTTCTGCCTCTCCAGGACCGCCGGGGTTGCCATGGTAACCACTATTCAGAAGCGGTTGATGGTGAGCCGCACCCAGAGCGATCTGATTTTCCGGACCGCTACTTCCTACCAGGGAAATCAAATTCTATCCCGATTCATCAGTTACATCATTTTATCTCTGAAGCAGATCACCGAGTTGACCGGACTCATCATACTTCCCGTCATCGGGGTGATATTCAACACGGCCGCGGCATTAACCCTCAAGCGGATTCCCAATAGGACCAAGGTGGATTACAAACCGGGTGAAAACCTTCTCATTATTCTCCATCAGTTCCTGAGAGCCCCTCAATCCCGGCGTATTCTCTTCCTCCGGTGGATATCCCTGGCCCAACTGATCATGTTCGGCATGGCCGTTCCCTTCCTGAAGCGCTCTGTGGGAATCGATACCGCCAGGATATTCCTCTTCACCATCGCGATCAGCCTGGGTGCATTTCTCTCCAGTTTGAGCCTCAGGCCCATCGCCGCCAGGGCCGGCAGCCGGCCTCTGTTGTTTTTCACCGCCATTCCGGGGACTCTCTTCTTCCTGTTCTGGACCTTCATTCCGAATCACTACCACCTGGCGGTATACGCCATCGTCGGATTCACCACGATGTATTTCCTGAACGCCTCAAACCTGGCGGTGAACCGGCTGCTGGTCAGCATCACCCCGGACGACGGCGCCGTCGGCTTCAATTCCATGGAAACCTTTGTCACTTCCATCCTGGCCATCATACTCGGATTCAGCGCCGGATACCTGGCGGACATCTCCCATATTCTCTCAAGCATCCTGCCTATCAACGACTTCGGGCTGGTATTCCTTCCTGCGGCCATCGGATCCTTCCTGCAGGTACTGCTGACCTTTAAAATCAAAGAACCGGGAAGTATGGGGCTGGCCGAATCGGCCCGGATTATCACCAATATCGAAAATCTTCGAACCTGGCAGACTGTAGCCAATCTGGAAACCACGGCAAACCCGGTAAAGCGGAAGACTTTGATCCAATCAATGGGCCACAGCAGGGCGCCGGTAGCATCATCCGAGATCGGTAAAATTCTCGCTGAGCCCCTCTCCCATGAGAAGGGAGAACTCATCGAAGCCCTGTTCCATACCAGGCGTCCCGAACTGGCCGATTTTCTCTACGGGGAAGCCGCCGATCCGGCTTCCTTTCACCGGAACAAGGCCATTTTCGCCCTTGGGGCTTATCCGGGAAAAGAAACGGAACGGATTCTTGAATCACTTCTGAGCAACGACGATCCAGCCGTCAGGGCTGCCGCCTCTAAGAGCCTGGGGCGCATCGGATCCCGAGGTCATCTGAAAAATATCAGAAACATGTGGCTGCAGTCAAAGAACCTTCATGAACGTCTGGACTACATGATTGCGATGTCGCACATGGATCCTGAACGTCTTTATCTCGACGATGTATTTTCCCCGGGAATCGTCGCCTCGGGTGAGAAATCCGAACGGACGCTCTTCACACTCATATCCCGGCAATTCGGCATGAGTCCTCCCCTGGGGGTGATTTACAGGGAAGAGGCCACCCGTTACGGCAGGGGACTTGAACTGCTGTTGGAAGAGTCCCGGGATACGAGTTTTCTGTTGGAACAGAGCCACACGCTTGAAGACCTTTGGGAACAGACAGTTTACGAGAGGATCTGGGAGCTATGTCACTCGGCATTGACGGATGCCGATCCACCTGGGGAGTTGGTATCCATCACCCGGGCGCTGCTGCAGTTTCCCGAAGAGGCTGCAGATTCGGCCAATGCCCTTGCAGCGCTGTATTTCACATACCAGATACTCACCGCCGAGGGAGAATCATGACGAAGATCCCTGAGAATCTGTTTCGAGATCTGGCCGATGATCTGGAAATGGCGATTTTCCTTACCGACGATGAAGGTATTGTCCATCACCTGAATGAACGGGCTTCATCCATGATCCGACTTACCAGACTGACCGCCGTAGGCCGTTCACTTGAACACCTTCTGCCCCTTGATATCGCCGGGTTTCTGGTTGATGAAAGCCGGGAAGCCCTGGCTACCGGCCGAATCCGGCATATGATGAAAAAAACCCTCATCCTGCCTGGTTGGGGCATACGTTATTACGATATCCGGGTTATCCCTTACCGAAGCCCCGAAGGCGGATCCTGGATCGCCCATCTGCTCTTGGACATCACGAACCGGGAACGCAGGGATATGGCCAGTGAAAAGGCCCGGGAAAATGCCGAGGCTGAAGCCAGGGCCAGGCGGGCATTTCTGGCCAGGATGAGCCATGAAATCCGCACCCCCATGAACGGTATCATGGGTATGACCGATCTGGCGCTTCAATCCGATCCACCGGAGGAAATCGGCGAGTATCTGGGGGTAATAAAGAGTGCCGCCGAATCTCTTCTGGGTATCATCAACGATGTCCTTGATTTCGCCAAAGTGGAATCCGGTAAAATGGAGCTGGAGCAACAACCCCTGCGGATTTTCTCCCTTCTGGATGAAACCCTGGCCCTGATGCGTCCGGCAGCGGATGATAAGGGTGTTGATCTGAAAGGCGAAGTTGATTCCGCCATTCCCGAGCTCCTCATCGGGGATTCCACCCGGATCAGGCAGATCCTCACCAATCTCATCGGGAATGCCGTCAAATTCACCGATTCCGGCGAAGTAACCGTCAGGATCGAACCGGGCCCGAAGCTGCAGGGCGCATCGGACGATGAAATCACAATAGTCGGGTCTATCAGCGACACCGGTATCGGGATCGTTCCGGAAAAACTGGAATCACTCTTTGACGCCTTCACTCAAAACGACTCATCAATCAGCAGAGAATACGGCGGAACGGGGCTGGGCCTGGCCATCTGCCGCACTCTGGCCCGGCTCATGGGAGGAGACGTCGAGGCCGAAAGTTCTCCGGATCAGGGTTCGGTGTTCCGGTTCCATATCCGCCTGAAAAAGGCCGATAACCCGGCAATTACCGGTAATCCGGAATCAGGAGCATCATCCGATTCCTGGACTCAGAGAAACGGGAACGGCTCCGTCAATGTTCCCCATTGGGACGGTATCACCGTACTCCTGGCAGAAGACAACAGGGTGAACAGGCTGGTTGCAGAGAACCTCTGCAGTCGGGCCGGTCTTAAAGTGATATCCTGCCCCGACGGTGTCAAGGCAGTTATGGAATGGAAAAAACATCGGCCGGATTTGATTCTCATGGACCTTCAGATGCCGAATATGGATGGGATTGAGGCCACTCGGAAAATTCGGGAGGCTGAATCCTCGGGTCTTCCGGGAAACCCGGGGAATCCGGAGAATGTTCCCATCATTGCCCTGACGGCCCACATCCTGGAAGAGGAAAGAAATGCCGCCGCGGAAGCCGGTATGGACGGCTGGGTGGGTAAACCCGTAAAACCTGCTGAACTCTACGCGGAGCTTGAACGACTCCTGCCTCCCGTGGTATCTGGGGAGTAACAAGGAATCCTGATGAAACTCAAAGCCAATATCGCCTCAATGGAGGCTTATGTCCCGGGTAAGACCATCCCCGGTGCCGTCAAGCTCTCTTCCAACGAGAATCCCCTGGGGCCGTCACCGAAAGCGGTGAAGGCCATCAGGGAGGCTCTGGCTGGGATTCATCGGTATCCCGACGGTGCCTCGACAACCCTGAAGACCAGCCTGTCCAGATTATGGGATGTACCGGCGGAGGGCATTCTGGTGGCCAACGGCAGCGACGAGGTATTCACCCTTCTGGCCGCCGCCTGGATCGGACCGGGAGAGAATGCTGCAGGCACCAGGGAAACCTTCAGCCAGTACCGCTACGCCGTCCGTCTTTTCGGCGCCGGGATGCACGAAATTTCCCTGAAAGACGGATCCTACGACCTGAACGGAATGCTCGATATCATCGACAGGGATACCAGGATGGTATTTCTCTGCAATCCCAATAACCCCACCGGCACTTATCGGACCCACAGGCAAATCGCGGATTTTCTCGACAGGGTTCCCCCGGATGTCATTGTCGTCCTGGATGAGGCCTATGCGGATTTCGCCGATGAAGCGGATTTCCCCGATTCCCGTGCTCTTCTTAATCAGTATCCGAACCTCGTAGTGGCTCGGACATTTTCCAAACTCTATGGCCTGGCCGGACTTCGAGTCGGTTATGCAATCGGAAATCCTGAATTGATCTCGGGAACCGACCGCGCATCGATGCCCTTCAATGTGAACAATCTGGCCCAGGCGGCGGCCCTGGCGGCCCTGGAAGACAACGAACACCGCGAGGCGACACTGAAACTGGTACAAACGGAAAAGGCCTTCTTCAGTACCGAGCTCACCAGCCGAGGCATCTTTCACTACCCCACCCAGGCCAATTTCGTCTGTTTCCGCCTGGATACGGAAATCGCCGACCTCTGGGAGACCATCGCCGGCAGAGGCATCGCCATCAGGGATCTCAAGTCATTCGGTCTGCCCCGGATGGCCCGCTACACCTTCGGAACCCGGAAGAACAACCGGCGTCTCCTGGAAATTCTCGACGAGGTAAATACCTGATGATTCCCTACAGCCTCTACATCATCCTCGCCGCCGTTATACCCTGCGTTTTCTTCATCTGGCTCCTGGATCATTTCGACCGTTTCAAAAAAGAACCGCGTATTCTTATCTTCAAGCTTTTCGCGGCAGGGCTGGTTACACCCCTGGCGGCAATGCTCCTTGAGTTGGTGATGATTCCCGTATGCACTGTACTGCCCGCCGGATTGATAATTCCGGCCCAGGCATTTATCGGAATAGCCGTAGTTGAAGAGGGTGTGAAACTCGCGGCCCTGGTGTTGATTGTCCGGAGGCGGAAGGAGTTCGACGAAATCCTCGACGGTGCCGTCTATGCCGTATCCGTCGCCATGGGCTTTGCCCTGCTGGAAAATATCATGTACGTTTTCGGCTCTGATGCTCCCATGTCGGTGGCTCTGATCCGGGGTTTCGCCGCCGTCCC
>DAOVYP010000029.1 GCA_030635565.1 Spirochaeta sp.
CTTCAAGCATGCCGGATGGAGCAAAAACTTCATCGGCAGCGGTCATCCTGCCCAGTCGGAGCAGGTTTCGGTTGTTGATCATTTCATGTGCCAGGTTGATGCCGTGCATCACCGATCCGTGAGTCGCCTGGTAACATTGGAGTTTGTAATGGACATCGTTATTGAGATCCACTTCGTGGAAAATCTTCGACTTGCCATCCGAACCTTTCACTCCGGCATGGGCATCCAGTACGGTCCCGTATCCCATGAGATCCACGGCGAGGCGATAGGCCGCTTCGGCCGAGGCGTTCACCATGATGAAATGGGGTTCGTTGAAGGGTTTACACTGGACAAGAATTTTCTCCCGAACATCATCAGTCCATGGCAGCCCCACGACTCTTTCGTCTCCAAAATCCTTCAAGACACGCTGCAAGCGCTCTGCTCCCCGGTTTATGATAATCACCTTCCGGGCCCCCATCACCAATGAGCTCTGCAACGCATAAGTGCTCTGGGATCCGGCGCCAATCAGTACGACGATACGCCCATCGATACAGTTGTTCACTCGGGTCATACCTTCCAGATTGCATGCCAGGGGCTCCAGGTGACAGGCTTCGTCGGGTGTCACACCGGAATCAAATTTTACCACCGGACCCAGATCAACAAACCAGTCGGGCAGTATCGCATATTCCCGGGCAAATCCGGGAAACTCATGCCCGGTAGCCTGGGTATTCGGACAGCTGGTCCAATCCCCTGTCCCCTTATCTCCGCAGTAGATGCATGAACGATCTCCGCAGGGGATATCACAGCCCAGGCCAACGAGATCGCCAACCTGAAATTTCGTCACACCCGAACCGACTGCATCAACACGGCAGCTCGCCTCATGAAGGATAATCGCCGGCCACTGCCTGATTCGGGGCAAACCCTGCTTGTAAATCACAACATCGGATTGACAGACTGAAGTACGAAGTGTTTTCAAGCGGATTTCACCGGGGCCGGGATTGCCGATCAATTCTTCGATCGCAGTGAAAGTTCCGTTGGGTTTATCGAGGTAATCGATGGTATTCTTAATTTTGAATAATTCTGAGGTAGTCAAATCGTACAATTCAAGCCTAATCGATCATTATTGACTGGTTTTGATTGTGCTCTGACACCCCATTCGTCAGACACCCATCAGAAGTACAGCCACTGCGAAGGCCGGAATCGAGATGACAGTACTCACCGAAAAGAAACTTTTTCGGATCTCTACTTCCCGAAAACGCTATGATGATAGGGGAATTCCTTAAGCAATATAGAGTCAATTGCCATAGTAGCAGCTCCCAGTAATCCCGAATCGGAACCTAGTGATGACATGGTAATATTTGGCGGTGTGAAGGGTAAAGACATCGTAAGCTTCTCAACTATCGGATTCATGAAGAGCTTTATAATTCCAGGCATGGAGCAAATGCCCCCGCTGATTATGATGGACTCAGGGTTAATAATGATTGTCATGTTATGAAGGGCTGTGGATATATGCCGTACCATGGCCGATATCGCCATCAAACAGAGATTATCCCCATTCAGGGCATGTTCAAATATCATGAAAGGTATGATGGATGATGGGTCGGTTTGAAATAAAGGGGTCAGTGTGGACTCAACTCCACAGGATAACTCATGGAGTATACTGCCTTTCAAAGCCAATAATGAGGCTTTTTTTTCAAGGTGACCGATTTTTCTGCCCAGAAAGGCTACGTCATCACTTTCTGTAAGGGAAAATCCGATTTCTCCTGCAAAACCGTTTCCCCTGTAAACATTGCCATCCAAAAGAATTCCTGAGCCAATTCCGGCACCGATTTCGACGAGTACAAGAGTTTCTTCGGAGTACCTCTCTCCAAACATCTTTTCGCCAAGTGCCAACAACGAACTGATGTTTTCAATGTATACCGGTACACCGGTACGATTTTCAAGGATGTATTTAAAATCAACGGACTCGAAATCTTCATAATAAGAAAGTGTGAGTTTGCCGGTATTTCGATCGACGACGGCCGGGACGCCGAGACCGATCGCTTTAATCTTGTCCTTAGTCATATTGGATGATTCCGTAAATCCACCGATGCATTTATCGATCAGGTCGTTCAAATCCCGTATTACATCGCTGGATTCCCCCGGTTTGAATCCCTTTTTCCGGTATTTGATCTGTCCGGAGAAATCCACCACGGCTGCTTCTGTCTGAATACTGAAAAGATCGATAGCAAGAACAAACCCGTATTGTGAATTGACTGAATAAACCGGAGTCCCCTTGCGTGCCGTACCCAGGTCATTTCTTTTTTTGATGATGAGACCCGTCTCTCCGAGTGTTTCCACGCTCCTGGATACAGCAGGGATACTCAATCCCAAATCCTTTGCGATACGGGATCGATTCACCGATCCTGAGTTTCTTATGTAATTGAAGATTAACGAAAGGTTAATGTGACTCTGCTGTGATGAGTTGACTGCATAGTTGATCGACAGCTTTTTCATTTTGTTCCTAGTGAATCGATAGGCGATTCAAGTCGCGGATGCGGCCCTTCCCGGGGCCCTGTTCAAAATTTAAGATACAGTGCAATCTGATTTATTATGATATCATGTTACTCAAAATGTCAAAAGAATCAAATTTTATCCCATAGCACACATTTTTCTTGACATGAATAGACTCTCAGGCTAACGTGATATTAGTGTAACTGATTTGTTTGTGTATCTTGTATTGAATTGGTGGAGTGCCTCTCTGGAAATTGTTTCCGGGAGTTACTGATACAAGCATTTCTACGAAGGAGAAGGAAAATGAGAAAAATCAGTATCGTATTGATCGTGCTTCTGCTCATCCCGATGAGCGGTTTGTGGGCCGGCGGTAATAATGAAAAGGCTTCGGATGATAAAATCGTTTTTGGAATCATCCCGAGTTCAATGTCCGATGAATGGAACGGGTACAGTGTCGAGAATTTCAAATATGCAGCAGCCAAAAAGGGTGTTGAAGTTGTGGTTCTGGATCCGGAGTGGGATGGTGAGAGAGCCCAGAATAATCTGGAGGATCTGATTACCAGAGGTGTGGACCATGTAGGCGTTTATGTTTACACACCGGAACAGGCCCAGGATTTCATCAACAGAGCAAACGACGCCGATGTGCCAATATCATTTGAAAACACAAAACTGGTCGGTAACATCTCCGGTGATATCGTGGTGAATGTCGCCTTTGAGTATTATGACTTCGGTTATGAAGCCGCGAAGTATATCAGCCTGACTTACCCCGGCAGCAAACTCTTCTACGTGAGGGGATTGCCCGGAATGGGAATTGTAGAAGAATACATGATCGGTATTGAGGATGCCATCAAGGAGTTTGGTACAATTGAGATGACCGTCTACCGGGATACCAGCTGGGATACCGAAACAGCTCTCAATGCTACCCAGGATGTTATCGCTTCGGGTGAGAAATTTGATGTTATTTTTGCCAATAACGAATCCATGGCTGTTGGCTGTTACAATGCACTGAAAGATGCCGGAATGGATGGGGATATACCCATTGTATCCACAGGCGGCGGACCTACCGGAGTGCAGATGCTGAAGGACGGGATTATCCAGGCAACCATAGCAGGACCGGTATCCCTGCAGGGACTTTATCTTTTTAAAGCGATGTATCTTTATACTGTTAAGGGTGTAACCCCCCCGGAAACTTATATCGAACCACCGGGAGTGCAAGCCATTACATTGGACAATCTGGATGATAATATTCCATGGGCACCTTCCGATGATCTGATCGAGATGATCGGCGGACTGGATTCCTGGTAGGCTTTAGCGCTTAAACAGAGTTCCGACAACCCCGGTGACAGAATGTCATCGGGGTCGAGAGAGTTATCCTTCTAATGAAAGAACCGATCGTCAAATCGATTAACATCACAAAGAGCTTTCCCGGTACAATCGCATTGGATCAGTTTTGTTTCGAACTTTTCCCCGGGGAAGTTCATTGTCTGATCGGTGAGAATGGAGCCGGGAAATCTACCTTTATCAAGATACTCTCCGGTGTCTATTCACCTGATTCAGGGGAAATAATCATAGATAAAAAGAGGTATGATAATCTGTCCACCCAACTGGCCAGAGGTATGGGTATTCATACCGTATATCAGGATGATGTTCTTGTTCCTCATATCAGCGTAGCTGAAAACATCTATCTCGGGTCGAAAGACATGAGGAAAAGATTCTTCATGAATTATCAAACCGTATATAAGAATGCGGAGACACTTGCCCGACATTACGGTATAGATCTGAATGTTAAAGAGCTTTACGAGAATCTCAATCCTGCAGACCAGCAATTTACCAAGATTCTTAAGACACTGGCTCAATCACCAAAGATTCTTGTACTGGATGAACCGACTCAAGTATTCAATGTATTCGAAACCGACCTTATTCTGAACATCGTTAAGAAAGTCTCTTCGACAGGTACGGGTGTCGTCTATATTGCTCATGATTTAGATGAGATTATCAAGGTGGCACGTCGTATTACCGTTCTTAGAGATGGAAGGAAGGTTGCAGTTTACGACGGTGGAATAAATGAGCTGGAATCATCGCTTCTGGCGAAGGATATGGTTGGACGTCCGGTGGAGCTGTTCTACAAAAAGAAAAAACACAACATCGGAGATACCGTACTGGAAGTTAAGAATTTGAAGTTGGGATCAACCTCAAAGCCCATTGATTTTTCGGTGAGAAAAGGTGAAATCCTCGGGATGGCAGGATTAAAAGGTTCGGGACGTTCCGCTATTGCAAGGGCCATTTTTGGGGCCATCGATCGGTATTCCGGACAAGTTTTGTATGAAGGGAATAACATAACCCCGAAAAATCCGATTGAAGCGGTCCGTCATGGACTTGCTTATCTCACGGAAGATAAGAAAGCAGACGGTCTGTTTCTCAGTATGCCGGTTGACCAGAACATTACCATTGTCGGCCTGAGTTCTATTCATCGCTCACTGATCAAGATGAAAAGGGAACGGGATATAGCTGGTAACTTTATCAGCCGTATGAAGATTAAGACCACCGATCCAGGACAGGAAGTGCAATACCTCAGCGGCGGTAATCAGCAGAAGGTTGTAATCGCAAAATGGCTTTTCAGAGATGCCAACATACTTATCGTTGATGAACCAACTCATGGTATTGACGTGAATGCAAAAACTGAAGTGTATGAATTATTCACAGAACTCGCAGCAGAGGGAAAGTCCATTATAATGATTTCTTCTGAAATGCCGGAGATTATTTCAATGAGTGACCGGGTAATTGTAATCAGGAAATGTGAGGTTTCAAGTGAATTGTCCGGGGATGAAATCACTGAGCACAATATTTTAGCAGGATATTTAGGGGGAACAAATTAGTGTCTGATAAGAAAACCAGGATGAAATCATCTGCATCCAACCCCTTTCACTCATGGTTCAGGAGTCAGACCGGTTATCTGATATTAGTTATAATAGCAGTATCTGTTATCGCAACAATTCTGAATCCACGCTTTCTGAGCGCGCGTAATATTTTTAACATCATGCAGCAGATTTCAGTGTTGGGGATTCTCACCATGTGTATGGCTCTCCTGATGATATCCGGCAATCTTGATATCTCAATCGGGAACATGGCGGGTCTTGTGGGTATGATGTTCACCCGTATGGTTCTTACCGGTCGTTCCCAGGGTCTTGCCGTTATTACGGTTATGATTCTTTCAACGGTCCTTGGTCTGATTAATGGACTGATAATATCAAAAAGTAAAACAACTCCTTTAATTATCACTCTTGGAATGTCGTATGTATTCTATGGGATTTCCTTAATCATATCCAATGGCAGACCTCATTCCCTGGGAGGACAATTCGAGTTTCTGGGTCGTGCAAAAATCGGACCGGTCCCAATCACAATTCTTATCTATATTTTTATTTTTGCATTGGCGTACCTGCTCCGAAAATACACTACTTACGGTAGGAGAATTAACGCAATAGGTGGAAACAAAGAAGCTGCTTTTCTCTCAGGGATTAATGTCGATCGTCATATCATTGCTCTCTACGGAATAAGCGGAATGACTACCGGGTTGGCCGGACTGGTTCTAACTTCCCGGCTGGGTATGGTACGAGCCGACAGCGGGAGCAATTATGCACTTCAGGCACTGGCGGCAGCAATTATCGGCGGGATTACTTTCGAAGGCGGAAGAGGCAGCCTTGTGGGTGCGTTCCTGGGAGTTCTTCTTCTGGGTATTATGTACAATGCCATGAACATCATTGGGGTTTCCTCATATTTGCAAACCATATTTCTGGGTTCTGTTATTGTAATCGCAACAGTAATCAGCAATATTGGTAATTTAAAAAAACAATGAACGGATAAAATATTCTTCAACAGTATGTATGAGAATTATATTGAAAACAAAAGGATTATAACGATGAATAACAAAATCGGCGTGGTTACTTCAACCTATCCAAATTACAATGCTGATGAGGCCCTGGCAGGTGTTTCTGCCGCTTCCTTCAAGTATGTGGAACTGGCTTCGGCTCCCAGTTATTTCGAACACATTCTCCCAAGACCGGAAGAAGCAAAAGAATCGGATGTACAGGATCTACTTAAAAAATGTGCTTCATATAACCTTGATTTATATTGTATTGCAGGGCACACGCGTCTTTTAACAGAGAACGGTGTCGCTAAATTTAATTCGGTTCTTGATTATGCTGATACTGCAGCAGTCCGGTTTGTAACAACCGATGTCGGTGAGATTAAAGTCGAGGATGATAAGCGGAGATTTTACAATGATATTGCACAAATCGCCGACTATGCGCAATCAAAGAATGTAATTGTGTGTTTGGAAATGCATGGCAGCTGGTGCAACAACGGTAAAACAGGTGCGGAAATCATCCAAAAGGTCAATCATCCAAACATTCGTCTGAATTACGATATTGCAAACGTGTCTTTTTATGGTGGAGTGTGGGCTGTAGATGACATCAAGTATGCTCTTCCCTACATGGACTTCATGCATATCAAGGAAGTCGGCAGTGAGCTGAAGAAATGGGACTTCCCGGCGTTGGGTGAAGGGAAAGTAGATTTCAACAAGATTATGGAATTGATAAAAGACTACACTGGGCCAATCAGCGTCGAAATTGAATTTGACGGCAAGGAACGATCTCTTGAAGAGATAAATACTGCTGTAAAAAAATCCCACAGTTTCCTTTCCGAACTCGGTTACGTTTAGGGATATCATAGGAAATCACAGCAGGCCGAGAGTACAGCTCTATTTCTTGATCAACAGAGCTATATGTTTTTTCTTTTAACCCGGGAATTGATGAGGTCCATCCTGCTACCAATTGGATACCAGGAGTTTCTTATACGGAGTAAAGCGTTTCGGGATATCTGTTGTCTACTGAAATAGGCGTGTTGTGATGGAATCGGTTGAAGTACCGGAAGGAGAAAGTAATGGTTCGAATAGCCGTTGTCGGATTGGGTTTCATGGGAAAGACCCATATTGGAGTATACAACTCTCTGCATAACGCCATGATTACAGCCTTGTGCGATAAAAATCTTGATCGGGTTAATCTGACATCCCTCGATGCAGGAGGCAACATAGAATCTTCGAGTGGTTCGGTTGATTTCTCAGATATTCCAAAATTTACCGATTTCGACGAGATGCTGGATGCCGGAGGATTTGATGCTGTGGATATCACACTCCCGACGGATACACATGTCGCGTTTGCTTCAAAGGCACTCAAAGCCGGTTATCACGTATTCGTGGAAAAACCGCTCGCCCTGGATTACAGGTCGGCCTTACAGATCGCCGCTGTCGCCGAAGAAAGCGGCAAGATCTGCTCGGTCGGCCAGTGTCTCAGATTTTGGCCTCTGTATACCGAGGTAAAGAAGATCCTGGACAGCGGACGATTCGGGTCTATCCGTCATGCGGAATTCGGCCGATATTCACCTCCGGCTACCTGGGCTGCGGAAGGTTGGCTCGGAAAGTCCAGCCGTTCGGGAGGTGCATCGTTGGATCTCCATATCCATGATGTAGATATAATCCTCTACTTCTTCGGGAGGCCCCGGAGTGTCCGTTCCGTCGGCGTTCCGGATGGAAGCGGCTTTTACTCCCATATCTCGACGGTGTATCAGTATCCGGATATATCGGTGACGTCTACCGGCGGATGGGGTTTTGCACCCGATTTCCCGTTCAATATGAAGGCTCTCTACGTCTTTGAAAAAGCTACCGTTGAGATGGATATCTCCAAAGAGCATCCCGTTATGGTTTTCCCGTATGAAGGCGAGCCTTACCCCTTGGAACTGCCGGAGGGTGATGGTTACCGATTCGAATTAATCGATTTTCTGGAACGATGCGAAAGCGGTGAGATATCGGAAGAGGTTTCTCCCTCAGTTGCTGCAGAATCTGTCCGTCTTGTACAGTTGGAAGTCCAATCTGCCAACGAAGGACGAGAAATTACATTGGATTGAAATCGGGATGCTGATGGTAGTGATAGTTTGTGCTTGAAATATCAATACGCAGAGCATGACCCGTGTGTTTATCGTGTATTTTAGAATCAGGATTTATTAATCTAAAAGGAGAGAATCAGTGTCACGCAGGCAGAGTACAATCAATCCCCAATGGTGGGATTATACAACTTTGGATCCGAAGATCCTTGAAGATGCAGCAAAGATTTCCGTAACAGATATTGAACAGCTTCAGCGGCCGGGGTTCAAGGTCACAATCTTTGATTCAATTGAAGAATTCTTCGTTGCTGAAGCCATGGAATACATCCGGGTCTGGCAGGACTCGACACCTGACAACCCTAAGGGAATCTGCGGACCGATAGGACCAACCGAACATCTCCCGCTGGTAGCCAGGATTGTAAATGACATGGAAATTGATGTCCGGAGCGGTTTTTTCTGGGGAATGGATGAATGGTATATTGACGGTAAGGAAGCTCCTGTTGATCATCCCTTAAGCTTCGCCCGAGCCGACCTCGAACTCTGTTTTAGCCGTATTAAGCCTGAGTTGCGTATGCCGAATTCTCATCTCCGTTTTCCAACTGCAGAAGGTTTGGCGGACTACAGCTCCAGTTACGACGATGTACGGTGCATGGTAATGCAGGGCGGACAGGGAGAAGTGAAGCATTGGGCATTCAACGATCCGCCGAAAAGGGAAGGTGCCAATATTGATGTGCCAACCAGCCCGGAAGAATATCGCAAACTCCCGGCGCGTATCGTCGATCTTCATCCGATGACCCTGATCCAGAATGCCAGAACTTCTTATTCCGGCCGCGTTCATGATGTCCCTGTACAGGCCCTCTCGGTTGGACCTGTCGAAACATGGAAATCCGATTGCGTATCGATATGGCACCCCGGACAGCATGACAATCCATTCGGCATGCGCCTGACTTCACTGATGATTTCAAAAGGCCTGCCCGATACCAGTGTACCTATGTCCCTGTTGGCGGATCATCCGAATGTCCATTTTCACTTCCTGCGTTCCGCTATCGGAACGACAGACAGTGAAATGCATTAGGATTTGATATGGTTGTTTTTGCTATACACAGTCATCCTGACGATATTGAGTTTGTCATCGCCGGTACCCTGTTTCTGCTGAAAAAAGCCGGCTGCGAGATTCATTACATGAATATTGCCAATGGCTGTTACGGGACCGCTGAATACACAAGAGAGGACATCATACGGATCCGCCGGGACGAGTCTCTGGCGGCCTGCCGGCGTCTCGGCGCCGTTCATCACGAGAGTATCTGTGATGATATGGGCGTGTTCTACAACGATAACCTGATTCGTAAGGTGACGGCAGCCGTCAGGGAAGTTAACCCGGATATCATTCTCACCGCTTCACCGGAAGACTACATGGAAGATCATATGAATGCCTGCCGGCTGGCATTGGGCGGAGCATTTGTCCGGGGGATGATAAACTACAGCAGCATCCCGCCCCGGCAGTATATTGATAAAGATGTGTCAATATACCATGCGGTACCCCACGGGCTGGTAGACGGTTTGAGAAGGCATATAAAATCTGACTTCGTTATCGATATCGGTTCTGTCATCGAGGATAAAGTTGAAATGCTTGCCTGTCACAAAAGTCAGAAAAACTGGCTGGATACTTCTCAGGGTTTCGATTCTTACCTGACTACAATGAAAGATCTGAATACCCGGGTGGCCGATCAGTTTGAAGATGTCAACTATGCTGAAGGTTTTCGCCGTCATCTTCACTTCGGTTATTCCCGGGAAGAAATGAATCCTCTTGCTGAAATACTTGGTGACTATATCCATATCGTAATCTGAAACACTGGCTCTCCAGGTACTTCAGATTTTCATAAGACGGCGCTTCCGTCAGAGCCTGGATTAATGCAGCTCTGGTGATATGCTTGAATTCTTCAAAGTGAAGATATCGATTATTCCAATTATAAATCATTGTGTATGGAGTCCGTACTCATTGGCAATCAAATAACTAATATTTCAATAGAGGTAATTCCAAAAATACTCAATTTTTGGAATTACCCTGACCTTTAGATTATAAGCCGGTATCGTCCGTCAGACACCCATCAGAAGTACAGCCGCAGCGAAGGCCGGAATCGAGACAACGGTACTCAAGGAAAGGATACCTGATACCAGTCCCAGTTCCTCCTCTCTGGCCGCCAGGGTGACTACGAAAGGCGGCGGCAGGAGCAGCATCGTCATGAAGGCCAGGGACGTCATATCATTCTTCACCGGAAGAAAACGGATCATAAGCAGAGCAATACCCAGAAGAACCACTTTTCTGATCAGCACGAAAACCAGGGCCTTGCCCATCAACTTCCGGCTGAAACTGAGTTCATATCCTATGGCAAGGGCGATGACGGGAACCGTCAGGTTACCGATGATTTCCAGGAATCCGGAAATCGGCGCGAAGGGTTCCTGTGATATATGCAGGGCACGGCCGATGCTCCCCAGTATGAGACCTGAAAGAATGGCCCATACCACGGGACTTTTTACGACATTCAGGAGAGCCTCCCGACCGGATTGGCTGCTCAGGCCACCTGCATCAAGCCCTCGACGGGCCAGCAGCATGGGCATGAGAACAACGAAAACAAAAAGAACCTGCCCGAGGTCAACAGAAGCAAAAACAGGTAAAGCGGCATCGCCGAACACCGACAGGAAGAGGGCATAACCGAGCATCCCGGCTTCGAAACCGCTCACCATGTAGCCCCGGATATCACCTTTCCTGCCGATGAGCCGCATCAACAGCCGGGTTCCGATAAGCAGTGCTCCGCTGAGGGCGAACATCATCAGGGCGAGGAGCAGCTCATCCCGTCCGGGTTCCAGACTCATGAAAGCCCTGAACAGAAGGGCCGGCAGCGTGATATTCGCCACAAGCTTTTTCATCTGCGAGGCAGTTTGAGGATAAAGGAAACCGGTACGTCGGAATATATATCCCAGGATGAAGAGGAGGAAAACCGGTAAAACTTTGCTGATTATCTCGAAGCTGTTCATGTCACAATGATAGCCCGGGAGGATCTCGAATTGACAGATCGTTGATGTATCGAACCATTCGGTATCTCCTCATTGGCCGCTGCCGGATTCATTCGTATCGTCACACAATCCCGATTTCCCGGAGATCCGACTCCGATCTGTGCCGCCGTTACTATCGAGCATTCCTGTACCCGGGTTACCCGGGATGAAGATTTCGAAAGATTCGTTAAACACGGATTTCGTCTGGAAATCTGGGGTTCCGATTAGGTGACCGGAAGCTTCACCTTGAGCTCGGCGCCGCCCAGCCGCTCTGAAACCCCGGCTTCGATGCTGCCGCCGTGGGCCCGGGCGATTTCACTGCAGATAGCCAGACCGAGTCCCGATCCACCGGAAGAGCGGTTTCTTGAGGCATCAACCCGATAATAGCGCTCGAACACCTTCTCACGGTCTTTTTCGGGAATCCCGGGCCCGTCGTCTTCCACCGTCAGTTCAACCCATTCCGGCGTCTCCGAAATCTGACGGACATCAATGATGATCCTGGACTTAGCATAGCGAAGGGCATTCGAGCACAGATTCGCCAGTAAGCGGTGCAGTTTCACCCGGTCTCCGCTAATGACGGGGCGGCCGCCGCTCAACCCGGAGTCTACGGAAATATTCTCCCGACGGATGGCAGGACCGGCAGCTTGAACCACATCCTGTATCAGATCCGGCAGGCTCAAATCTTCCCTCTGAAGGACAAAGTCCGGGGATTCCAGATTGGCCAGAGTTTTCAGCTCATCCACCAGATGATCCTGGGTATCCAGCCGTCCAGCCGTGTCGGCGATGACCACATCAATATTTTTTGAACTTGCAGACTCAATTGCGTCAAAGATAACGGAAGCGGGGTCAGCACCGGTACCTTGGGAAACC
>DAOVYP010000300.1 GCA_030635565.1 Spirochaeta sp.
ACCGACGTGCCCGTACTGGCCAATATCGGAGCCGCTCAGTTGATCGAGTACTCCCCTGAAAACCTGAACGAAGCGGTTAAGAGTATTGGTGCCGACGGACTCTTTGTTCATTTGAATTCCGCTCAGGAAATATTTCAAATTGGCGGCGATCGGAATTTTATGAAATGGTACGACGGTTTCGGACGTTTGCTTGACCATGCGGATTTCCCCGTTCTTGCCAAGGAAACAGGAGCCGGCATCCCGCCGGCCGAGGGTCTCAGGCTATTGAAGCTGGGTGTGTCATTCATCGACGTAGCCGGAACCGGGGGGACTGACTGGATTGCCGTTGAAGCATTAAGGAACAAAAGCGGTAAAGGCTCCGCGGCCGAATCCTTCAGAAACTGGGGTTATCCTACCGGCGAGCTGCTCATGGCATACCGGCAGATCGTTCGCGCCGGCGGAGACTCCGGAGCTTTGGTTTCCGGAAAAATAATCGCCTCCGGTGGGCTCCGTACTCCCCGTGATTTTGCGATTTCACTGGCCTGCGGGGCCCGGGTGGGCGCCGCAGCGCTGCCATTTATCAGATCTGTTGCACGAGATGGTCCGGAAGCTGTGGCTTCATACATTTCAGAATTGGAAATCGGCATACGAGCGGCGATAACCCTCAGCGGCTCGGGATCCCTCGAGAATTTGAGAAATGTGGATCTGAGAGTCTCTTCAAAATTATCCGCCAATGCGGAGGAATTGGCGGAAGAAGCACTCAGGGAAGGAGGTTGAATTGAATGAACACTTCCGGAAGAAGCTTCCGTAAAAGTTCCATTCGAATGCGGCGGGACATGATTAAACCGGAGCCACTGCAAAATACCGGAAACAGCAGGAACGACTTCTCATACACGGGTTTCGACGGCGATATGCTGGACCTTGCCGATGTGATGGTTGAGCAGGCTGTCGGTTATATCGGCATACCCCTGGGAGTCGCTGGTCCTGTTCTTATCGATGGCAATGAAGTCATGATTCCCATGGCTACCGAGGAACCATCAGTCATAGCCGCCGTATCTTTTGCCGGGAGCCTGGTTGCACGATACGGAGGAATAACTACCCGGGCCTCCGATCCGGTAATGGTGGCCCAGATTTTCCTTGAGGATATGGGAAATTTCGGTGCTGCCGGTGTTGATGCAGTCCTGAAATCTCGTGATGCTATTCGCGAGCATCTCAAACCGATCCTGGTATCGATGGAAAAACGAGGTGGTGGATGGCGGAATATAGATGCCCGTTGGATCGCTCCTTCAAGGACACTTGCCGTTAATCTCCGGATAGACGTCCGTGACGCTATGGGGGCGAATCTTCTGAACAGCGCCGCCGAGGCGGTTAGTCCGCTGCTTGAGAAGATAACCGGGGGCAGGGTCCTCATGGCTATACTGTCAAACAGGTCCTGGAACCGGACTGCATCCGCGAGGCTGAGTATTCCAATCCAGGAACTGGGAAGAAACGGATTCGACGGAGCCGAAACTGCCCGTCGGATAGTCAGGGCAGCAAGAGTCGCAAGGGAAGATCCTGACCGGGCCGTAACCCATAACAAAGGAATCATGAATGGCATAAGCGCCATGGCACTGGCCACCGGAAACGATACACGAGCTATCGAGGCGGCAGCCCATGCTTATGCAGGCCGTCATGGTCCCTACCACGGCCTCAGTGAATACTGGATTGAAAACGGGATGATACACGGATCCATTGAATTACCTCTCCCTTTCGCCGTGACAGGCGGCGCCGTCGGGTTCCACCCGGTTACCCGATGGTCTCTTCAACTGCTGGGAAATCCGGATGCTCCGGGGCTGAGCCGCATCGCCGCCGCACTGGGACTTGCTCAAAACCTTGCGGCCCTCAGGGCTCTTGTCAGCGAGGGAATTCAGAGAGGACATATGACACTTCATGCACGCAGACTGGCTTATGATGCCGGCGCAAGGAGAAATGATATCCCGGACTTTGCCGCTATAATCCGCTCAGAGAAAATACGCGGCAGAGATTCGGCCGCCCGGCGTTTCACCGAATGGATGGACGCGAAGGATGTCTGAAAATTTTGGTGTATTCGGAACTGCTGTATCTACAGCACATCCCAGCCTTGCGCTTATCAAGTACTGGGGGAAACAGAACATTGCCTTGAACCTTCCGGCAACACCATCCCTGGCAGTTACTCTGGACTGTCTCACAACCGAAACCCATGTCGAGATCAGCAGGCCTGTTGATGGAGAAGAAGTATCGGACCGCGTCTTCCTCGACGGAATACTGCAGAGGGAAGATCGATTCGCCCCATTTTTTACAGGATTCCGAAAACTGACCGATAAAATGAAACCCGGAATGGGACGTTTTGTCGTAACGGCCCGCAGCTCATCGGATTTCCCCACTGCGGCGGGCCTGGCCAGTTCGGCCAGTGGATTTGCCGCATTATCCTGCGCCTGCACCGCCGCCGTCGGTCTTGAATTACCGGCTGAGGAATTATCCGCAATGGCCCTCATAGGCTCAGCTTCCGCCGCCCGTTCCATTTATGGCGGTTTCACTCGTCTTGATGCCGGTTCCAAAGCCGCGGTATCGGTCTACGGCGAGAACTGGTGGCCCGAATTCCGGATTATTGTCCTGGAACTGGAGAAGGAGCCGAAAAACCTCTCATCCCGAGAGGCCATGGAGAGAACCCGCCTTAATTCACCGTATTACCAGGCCTGGATTGATGACTCCAGGGTATTGATGGAGCGGTCTGTTGATGCCCTCGGAGGAAGGAATCTGGATGCATTGGGACCTCTGATTCGAAACAGTTATCTGAGAATGTTCGCCACAATGTTCGCAGCCGATCCACCGATAATCTACTGGAAGCCCGGCAGCCTTGCCATCATCCAATTCTGTGATCGTATGAGAAGTGACGGGTTCTCTGTCTGGGAGACCATGGATGCCGGTCCACAAGTGAAATTGTTCTGTCTCCAGAATGATGTACCGGCAATCAGAAACCGTCTTATCGGGGAATTCAACAATCTGAATATCAGGATATGCCGACCCGGCGGCCCTCCATCGGTTCGGGGCAGAATCGAAACATGACCGGAAGGCATGATGAGCGATGGAGCGCACCGGGAAGTCTGCTCATTGCCGGGGAGTATCTGGTGACCGAAGAAGGCGGCTCCGGTCTGGCCCTGGCCGCCGGAGGTCGTGCTCGGCTCCGGATCAAATCAGCCCCTTTTAAGATGGAAGGCCGGATTGCCGGAAGAACTGAACACTGGACATTGAACGACAGAGGCGATGAATCTCTGGCTTCAGCCGTATGGTGTGAGTGCTCGGAAACCGGCAGCAGTACTGTTGAAGATTCGAGATATAAACTCACTGTCGATACCGGAGACTTCTATGACAATCATGGACGGAAACTCGGCTATGGCTCCAGCGCCGCCGCCGCCCTCATCTACACCTGTGGACTCTGTACATCCCCGGACATCAATGAGGTGACCAGGAGCGCCCTGCGGGCTCATCGCAGCTGGCAGGGGGGACGCGGCAGCGGATACGACATTCTGAGTTCGGCGCAGGGCGGCGCCGGACACTTCACCGGAGGGCATATTCCCACCTGGAGTCCCCTTCGATGGCCCGAAAGGCTGAATGGCTGGATAATCAAGGGACCTGGTTCCGTGAACAGCCCGCAGGCGATAGATCGATACAGGGCCTGGAAGCAGAAAATCAGAATACAATGGGATCGCATTCCCGTTATTGCGGATTTAATCAATTGTTTTCAGGAAGTCTATCAGATTCTGAGCGGTTGTTCGGAACCTGATCCCGGGGATTTTCTGGAAATTCTTCATCAGATGGCTGTCGGGGGATCACGCCTCGGCAGGGAAATTGGTGTTCCGGCGATGCCGATAATACCCGGTGGATTCTCAGTAAATACCCAACCATGGTATCGTCCCGGAGCAGGAGCGTCAAAGTGCCTGGGAGCCGGTGACGAAACAATTCTGCTGATGACTCGTCCCGACGGATTATCCCGAAAAGAGGAAGAGGTAATTCGAAAGC
>DAOVYP010000344.1 GCA_030635565.1 Spirochaeta sp.
CGCCGCCGACTGGCTGAGGCAGATTGAACTCGACGTGAAATACGAGGGTTATCTCAAACGCGAGGAGCGCCACGTCCGGCGTTTCCGTAAAATGGAAAACGTCGCCATTCCCCCGGAAACCGATTGGGAAACAGTCCCGGGTCTCTCCTCTGAGGCCAGGGAGAAACTTAAAGTCATTCGTCCGGTGAGCGTGGGCCAGGCTTCACGGGTTCCGGGAGTGCGTTCCTCGGATGTGGCCGTGATATTGGTTCAGCTGGACAAACGATAGCCCGGTTCCACCGGCAAGTCGCGGCCTTGCCCTGACAGATCGGTTTGTTTACTATTGGCTTACTGCCATCTTACAAATGTTGCTCTTCCAGGATGTATTTTTTCGGTTTTTTCAGGGAGGATCACGATGTACGTTCAGTACCATTCGAATTTATATATACAAACACATACGCATGTACGAATTCGGCCGATATGTCCGACTATTCTTTTAATCATTTTATACTGTCTAGTTCCTGTGGTATTTACACATGCGCAATCTGTCTGGGCTATTGAACAGGGTTCAGATGAAGTGATTTATCTTCCCCTTGATGTG
The DNA here is from genome assembly GCA_030635565.1 of Spirochaeta sp. GTDB lineage: Bacteria > Spirochaetota > Spirochaetia > DSM-2461 > DSM-2461 > UBA2779. The sequence goes on from DAOVYP010000344.1 coordinate 581, forward strand.
CACTTTCCCAGGACCTTGGGTCATCTGGTTATTACAACACCTAAGATCTACGATGATGTAGGATTAGACGCGTCTGTTGGTTATGACAGTAAAAAAATATCTTTGTGGCTCACAGTGTATATCTATCTGCAGAGATATTACTCTCAACGAGATCTGAAATCTCATTTTGAGTCTCTGATTGGGGATATATATGCTCAATGGCCGGATTCAAAGCTGGTAGGAGCACATAACGTCACCATTCCATTTAAAGATTCATCTTCATCAGGATATATGGCGTTTCTCAGTTATGCAAAAGGTCCTACACCGGGAGAGTGGGGAGGCTTTGCTGTATTATTCCCCTATGGAGAGTTTTATTTTTATATTCGAGTGAGTTTTCTTGGAAGTGATAACGAGACTTCAATCAGAGAAGCAATGGGAATAATTGACAGCCTGTTACTTGCATTAAATTTATCGAATCCTGAAGATATTGAGCAACGCCAATGATTCGGAACTGGGACTTGAGAAGAACAATTGGTACTCAAAAAGGCCCCAGGGGATTAACTAGTTGTTTACGAAGTTAATAGCATTATGGCGGGTAATAAAACTTAAAATCATACGTCCGGTGAGTGTGGGCCAGGCGTCCCGGGTTCCGGGAGTGCGTTCCTCGGATGTGGCCGTGATATTGGTTCAGCTGGATAGACGATAGCCCGAAGTTAGATAGCTCTGTAAGTCAGACGGCGGCCGGTTCCCGCTCACCGTCCAGCACAGTCACCATGCCGTTCCCGCCGTCGATGCGCACCCGCATCCCGGTATTCAGAACGGTGCAGGCGCCGCTGAGGCCTCCCACCAGAGGCATCCCGTATTCCCGGGCCACCACCGAACCGTGGGAGAGGGCGCCCCCTATCTCGGTCACCATCCCGGCTACCCTGCCGTAGAAGGGGGTCCAGCCGATATCGGTGAACTGGGCCACCATGATTTCCCCATTCTTGAGGGATTCGGCGTCCTCACGGGATTTCACCACTCGCACCGTTCCTTCGGCTACTCCCCGACTTACCGGTGTACCCGTCATATTCGTTCCGTCTTCAGGCAGGGCGGGTTCTTCTGGAACAGGGCGACCGTGAGAAAGATCCGGGAAGCGGAGTTCCATACGTTCAGGGTACAGCCTCCGGCGCCTCCGGGACCGGCCGATCAGGCCCTCGCCCCGGTTCGAGGTCAACAATTCCAATTCATCCATTGTGAGGAAATAAGCCAGGTCCGCATCGGGCAGAAACCCTTCGCTTACCAATCGCTCCGACAGGGTTCTGGCGGCGAGTTTGAATTTGTGAATGACGAGGATGAGCATGGATTTGGATTTCTCCCGGGTCCGGACGCCAATCCGTGCCTGACCGGAAATCCACTTTATCGCCCCGGGATTCACACCCTCAGGGAGGGGCGGTATTTCCGCCGTACCGTCCTGAAGCACCTTCTTTTCCCGGGGTGGTGTCTGAATCAGGGCTTTAAGTGACTCGATCAGATGTGCAGGCTGAAGGGCCCACTCGGGTTCCCGGAGTTCAGCTTCCCGGATACACCTGTGACCGTGACGTTCCATAAAGGCGGTGTAAAAACGACCGGCCTCGGATTCGACTTTCAACAGGGAGTCATGAACTACACGAGAGTCGCCTTTTATAACCATTGATTCCAGGGATGTACCGCGGATAATGGATGCGAGTGCTTCCAGTCCTTCCAGTACGGCGGCGCTTTCAACGCCTTCGACACCTGTGAGGAGTTCGGTCATCAGGCGCCTGGATTCGTCGCTGATATCGTTTCCGCCGGAAAGAGTCATGGCCAGGGCAACGTTCATCGCCCCGGAGAACGCACTGGCGGCATAATGCAGTGCAACGGCTTTGTCCATCACCTTGCCGTGACCGTCTTTTATCCGGGACAGAATATCGGCGGCACTTAGACCGTCGGTTTCTATACTGTATTCTTTCGCCAGATGCTCCAGCGCCTTCACCTTGCCTTTCCAGGCAAATAGTCTGCCGAAATAACGGATTCCGTTAATCAATCTGACTACCGGATTGGATTTGGGACCGATATCATGGGGAGGCAGTACTGAACCGAGTATGCTCAGTTCCGTGCCTTCCGGTGTGGCACCCAGAACCCTTCTGCTCATCAGATACATCGAGGAGAGGTTCATGAACAACTGGCCTTCGAAATTCTCGATGAATGAGGGGTCGGGTTCGTTTCGGCGGATGGCTCCAAAACTACGGTAGTAAAGTGCCAGGCCGTTGCTCAGGGACTTACCGAAGGTTGAAAGGGTCAGCGGGGTAACCGCGCCGGGCATCATTTCCCCGATGTTGCAGCGGGTAATAAGTTCGTCGGATCCGACAACGCTGTCCAGGGAATCGGCAAGGGCGGTGATGGGGCGGGCCTGCAGCCAGTACAGCTCACCGGTCCCGGAATCCACGGCCCATTCGAGGTCCAGAGGCATTCCCCATTCGGCAGCGGCCAGGGCGGCACCGGCGCGAAGTTCATCCAGGAGCATTTCACTGACAGATGCACCGGCGAGATCGCCTGAGGATTCTACAACCGGAGAATCTCCATCGGCACCGGCAAACTTGATGACGTAGCGGGCCGCCTCGGCGTGCCCGGAAACCAGTTCCTCGCCGAGGCCGGCGACGGCTTCAACTACCATGACATCCTTATCCCCGCTGATGGGATCGGCGGTGAATATCACACCGGCCAGAGAGGGGATTATCATTTTCTGTATGATGACGGACATGTGCCCCCCGGCGGTACCGGAGAGTTCCCGTTCGTAGGTTTCCACCCTCTCGGCATCGGCAGAGTCCAGACATTGACGTACGGCTTCGTTGAGGTTCTCAGGGCTGACGTTCAGCACTGTTTCATACTGACCCGCGGCCGAGGCGCCCTTACCGTCTTCATCCGATCCGGAAGACCGCACGGCAGCGGTGCCGCCGGCGAAATTCATCCAGGTATTCTCAA
>DAOVYP010000172.1 GCA_030635565.1 Spirochaeta sp.
AACGCCTCTCTCAACCCCCGGGCCGAAGGCTATGAGGTATGGTATCTGCCCCGGGATTACCGCAGGACTCTCGTAGATCCCGGATCACTCGGCGGCAGCGGCATTTCCATTGCCCCGATCATCAATGCACTCTGGGAGGAGGAATTCACCCATGAGAGCGTTCGTCTGGCGGACATGATTCTCAAGGGATTCGACGAGAACCTCGGTTCCGACATTCCCAACAGGGGGAGACGTGAGGAAAGTTGGTTCGTGGTCAGGAACGCAAGGATGGCATCGGTACTGGTGGAAGTGGGCTTTTTAACCCAGGAATCGGAAGCCGATCGTCTTCGCCGGCCTGAATACTTGAGCCGGATTACTCAAGGAATCTATAATGGAGTAACCGATTTCGTCAGTTATTTCGAGAGCAAGGAGATTTATTTTTGACCAGGCAGCTTAGCCGGTTTCTCACCGGTCCCCTCATGCCCATTTCAATTCTGGTGGCGACATTTCTGATATCGCTTGCAGCATACTATGTCTTTAATCCCGGTGTGGACGGCAGGGTTTTTTATTATCCGGACAATACCGGGATCAGGATAGGTACTGAACGCCGGGGCATACCTCAACGACGTGATATTGACAGTCAGATATCCGTGTTTCTGGAAGAATTGATACTCGGTCCCGTCAAACTCGAACTAACCCATACAGCACCCTGGGGAACAGATATCCGGCATGTTGCCGTTGTGGGTAAAACCGCTTATGTGGACCTGAATTTAAAGATGCTGAAAACCGGGAAGGAACTGCCGATATCCTTCGATCAGGCATTGGAAAACGTCCGATATAACATACTTTTCAATTTTCCCCGAATCGAAGAGATTATCTTCACTGTTGAGGGTCAACTGGTCCATGCACCGCTATATGCGGGTTCAGAAAACGCGGATTGAAAAAAAAGGGCGAAAAAAGGGGAAAAAAGGCACAAAAAAGATTTAATTCGTTGACAGTTTCCGACACCCCGCTATAGTTTTTCTTAGATAGTATACAAATACATATTTTGGCAAAGGAGCCTTCTATGAAAAAGATTCTCGCATTCCTGGCCGTTATTCTGATTGTTTCCGGAGCGGCATTCGCCGAGGAAAGCGTACTGATCGACTTCAATGATCTCCTGGACGACTATCAGGGTGAGCATCAGGGCACCCTTGTGGACTTCAGCTCCGTCGCCGGTACCCGATTCACTGAAGAAGAAAAAGCGGCCATGAACACATCCCTCTATGTTCCGAATTGGGGTGTTCAGCTTTCAAGTTCGTCCAGAACGATTACCAACGACAGGTTCTCTTATGTCCGTGCCGTTACCGTCGGTGAAAACGCCACCCAGTTCGCCGGTAATCAGGTTATGGGTGTTCGGGTCCATTATCCTGAGGGTTCATTCAATTCCTACGCATGGATTAAACCCCCGTTCGCCATTCCCGCTTACGCTACCAGCCCGGTTGTTGAAGACGCACCCAGAGGCGATCAGTTCACCGGTTTCGGTGTTGTGAAGAACGTCGGCGTCATCAAAAACATCAAGGTTAACGTTTATGGCATGAACTACCCCATGGGTATGGCTGTCGTAATTATAGATGAGCAGGAACAGACCCAGCAGATGCCTTTGGGTTATCTGAATTTCGACGGCTGGCGTGAACTCACCTGGCAGAATCCCAACTACATCTCAGAAGTTCGGAATCGTGAAATCAAAAAAGTCCCTCTCTATCCCCGGAGCGCACCCTCCATCACTCTTGAGAGTCTCCAGTTCTACAGGGACGCCATGCAGGAGGGCGGCGATTTCATCGTTTATGTCAAAGATATCACCGTTACCTACGACCAGGCCGTTATCATAGACGTTGATACCGATCTGAATCATGAAGAGGTATGGGGCATTCTTGCACAGCGGGAAGAAGAACGTCGCAATGCCGAACTGAGTCGCCTTGGCAACCTTCAGGTTCTTCGTTATCTGGAAGGACAGAAAATGCACCAGGAGCCCGAAGGCGCCGATACCGCTCAGTAAGACAGTAAAGTATTTTTGCATAGCCATACAGATTACAAGACCCGGCTCAGGCCGGGTCTTTTTTTTAATGACATGGCAGGTATCGGAAGTTTTCTCTTACAATAGAACAGGATAGCTCACTTCAAGGCGGTGGATATGAGCGACTACCTGGATCCGAACAACGAAGAATTACTGAAAGATTTCTTTTCCGAAGCCTTCATGCAGGTTGAAGTGATGGAACAGAACATCCTGGCCCTGGAAGATGATCCCGGAGATCAGGATGCCATCGACGAGATCTTCCGGGCCGCCCATACACTCAAAGGCAGTGCCGCAGCGGTTCAGATGAACGAGCTCTCTTCATTCACTCGTCTGTTGGAAGACCTCCTCGATGAAATTCACAGCGGTAAGGTTCGTGTTGTTGAGGAGAATGTCGACATACTCCTGTTATCCATAGATGTTATCAAGGCCATGGTCGCCTCCCGGCAGAACGGGGATGTTTACGAAGAGGATTATTCCGCTGTGTCGGCTAATCTGGAGCTGATGATTGCCGGGAGGGGTGAAATCGAACCGGAACCCGAATCAGCCCCTGAACCGGTAGTCAAACGGGAGACTTCCAGCGGATCCATACTCCAGGTGGACAGTCGGCGGATTGATAATCTTCTGAATCTGGTAAGTGAGTCGGTTATCAACAAAGCGACTTTCAACTGGATAAGTACACAGTTCACCGAAATACTCAGGAATCTGGCAACTGCGGAAACAGCCTATAAAGACAGTTTGAAGGGGCTTTTCGATTCCATGCCCGACTGGCTGAGTGAAATCAGGGAAGGCAGATCTCTCAAGGAGATAAAAACTGGGATTAACGAAAAGACCGGCGGGCTCTTCTCCATATTTGATGACGTCGAATCCCAGCTGAAGGGCACGGTCGGGGCCTTCAGAAAAACAGCGGCGAACCTGGGACGTAACACCGGTGACCTTCACGAAGCGATCCTGAAAATCCGAATGGTTCCCATCAATCAGATTTTCAGCCGATTCCCGAGGCTGGGCAAACGAATCGATATGATTATCGAAGGTGAAGATACCGAACTGGATAAATCCGTAACCGAAGAGCTTCTCGATCCCCTGATGCACTGTGTCCGGAATTCAATGGATCATGGTATCGAATCGCCTGAAGTCAGGAAAAATGCGGGTAAACCCGTCGAAGGCAGATTGCTGCTGAAAGCATCCAACGAAAGAAACACTATCATCATCGAAATTGCGGATGACGGAGCCGGGATTGATATAGAAAGAGTCCGGGAGAAGGCTATCGATCGTGGTATCATCCATCCGGACAAGGCACTTTCTGAAGTGGAAACCTTCGATCTCATTTTTGAACCGGGATTCTCTACAACCGGCGAGGTTACTGATATCTCCGGCCTTGGCGTTGGATTCGATGTCGTACGCAAGCAGATCGAGAAACTGAACGGCAGCGTCACCGTCTGGTCCAAACTGGGTGAGGGAACACGATTTACCATCAAACTTCCCCTCACATTGCCCATCATTCAGGGCCTTCTGGTGAGGGTGGGGACCGAGATTTACGCTCTTCCCATAGCAAGCGTACTCGAAAGTCATCGCATTACGCCTGAAGAAATCAATATTATCGACAATTATGAGGTATTCAACGTCAGGGAGGATGTCGTCAGCATTCTGCGTCTCGGAAAACTCTTCCGAATCGATGTAAAGGATGATTCGGAATACAATTTCATCGTCATCGTCGGCAGCGGGGATAAAAAAATGGGACTGATGGTTGATGCCCTCATCGGCGAGGAGGACGTGGTCATTAAACCCCTGAAAGACCGGTATACAAATTCCCCGGGTATCGCAGGCGCCACCATCCTGGGAGACGGAACCGTATCCCTCATCATTGATGTCGGCCAATTGCTGGATCTGAGTGCTCGGAAAGACCAGGAAGCCGGACAGAACCGGGCCGCAGGGTAGGAGATGGTATGGAACAAACAACGGAACATACCCGTATCGACTTCAAGATGGTCACCTTCTCACTGGCAGGCAAGGATTACGGGATTGACATCATGAAAGTGAAGGAGATTTCAAAGGCTTCGAAATGCACCTATGTTCCCAATGCGGCACCTTTCGTCAAAGGAGTCCACAACCTGCGCGGTGATATTATTTCTGTCATCGATTTGCGTATTTTCTTCAATCTACCGATTATTGAACTTGAAAACAGCGGTACGGAGAATGTGATTATCCTCAGACTTGAGGGGCTTGTTCTCGCGGTGATAGTTGATGCCATAGGCAAAGTCATCGGAATCGCCTCCGAAAACATCCAGCCGCCCTATCCTCTTTTCAGGGATATCAATGACAAGTACATCAGCGGTATCGTCGAAAACGAAGGCCATCAGTATCTGATTCTTGATGTGGAACGAATATTCGGAAGCGAAGAGCCCGCTGAAACCCGTACTCAGGAATCGACGGTTTCCACGACAATCGGTACCGTTAAAGAAGACATCGACATCGGATTCATAGAGGAAACCCTCATCACATTTCTTTCATTCCACTCAAGCCCCGTCAACCGGGAATGGATTCGAAGCAGGTTTGCATTATGGAAAAATCAGAAGGGAAACGATGTACAGCTCACCAATGAGCATGATGCCAGAACATTCCTTGCGTCTTTCACCTCACCATTCTCCGGTACGTTCTGGAGCGGTGAATATGCCGAAAAAATCGCCTCTTTCCTTCTGGATGGTCAGGCGGGGAATTTCAATGTATGGAATCCGGGATGTGGAAGCGGACATGAGAGTTACTCGATAGCCTGTATGGTGAAAAGCAGACTGCCTTCGGTTCATTTGAGGATAGTAGCCCAGGATAACGACCTTATTCGAATATCCACCGCGCCGGGTCTTGTTGTTGATCAGCTATCACCGGGAAGTCTTTATGACAAGTTTCTTACCAGGGGCGAGGGGAAAGGGGGGAAACAATTCAAGAAAGAAATCAAGGATGCCATTTTTTTTGAATTCCACGATATCACTCATGACAATTCACTGCCGAAACTGGATCTGGTTGTATTACGCGATACCGTTTCATATCTGGTACCCGAAAGACAAAACTATGTTTTCAGCATCCTTGACGATGTAATGAAGCCGGGTAGTCTGCTGGTTCTCGGGTCAAATGAGGAACCTCTGAATCCCGAATTCTGGGATAAAGTCGAAAATTCCGGCGTCGTGGCATATAAGAAGAAATGATATGCTTAAGGAGAGTGACTTGAGGGATAAATACATCAATCCATTTGTGGAAGCGGCGCTGCATTCAAGGTTCTCGTAGTGGATGATTCCATGTTCGTCACCAAACAAATTGGTCAGATTCTCACATCTGAAGGGCTGAAATCGTCGGCAGCATCCCGTCAGTATAATATTCGGTACTGAAGCACGTATTGAATCTGAAACCGGTTGACACTTTACCGTGAATAAGTAGAATTGTGCCTCGTCGGGCGACTAGCTCAGTTGGTTAGAGTACGTGCTTGACATGCACGGGGTCACTGGTTCGAATCCAGTGCCGCCCACAATACGGTGATCCGAAAGGGTTG
>DAOVYP010000495.1 GCA_030635565.1 Spirochaeta sp.
AAGGAAGAAAGAATGAGAGAGAGCCGCCTGCGAATCACACATTCCGGTAGGCTCTTCAATTATGGCCATACAGATTTCAAGGTAATTTCTATCAGGACATTCCCAAAGTGGTGAAGGAGAAAATTCATGTCCGAAATTGATCTGTCTACACCAATCCAGTCACCGCCGTCAATTGAAGTCCGGATTACCCCTGAAGAAGTTCTGGCTTCAGTTCAGGAGGCTCGATCGGGTAGGGCGCTCACCGTCTTACAGCGCAGGTATATCGACCTGGGCCTGATCGATATCTCCACCGAGGAAGCCATCAAGCAGCGCCGCAAAGAAGTTCGCCGGCTGATGACGAAAACTCGAAAAGTCGCCTGGATCTGGGCTAACGTCTACGGTTACGGCGACGACGACTTGTTCTCATCACCGCTCTACGATCCAGAGGCCGCGTATTTGGTAGTTGTTCAGGCCGGCGTCATCCTGGTTCTCGACGAAGAACACAAGCGTGCCGCCTGTTTCGTGAGCGATGATGGTCGCTCCTGGAAACGATACAACATCCGCCGCAATACGCCCTTGAATACCAAGTCTATTTTCACCTGCCGCATCAAGCGCTTTCCCCGCTCCAAATCTTAAATCTCACTTCTTGAACACCCTGATAGGAAAAGATTTAAATTTCAACTATTACGGTCTCCCCGAAGTCAAGATCCTCAAAAGGATGCAATAAAACATCAATTCATAACATGTCAACCTTTTTAAGTAGGCGCCTGCCCCCCTTGGCCCTTTATGCATGGACCTTGAAGTCGGCAGCAAAATCTGATGCATGCTTGCAGAAGAATAGCCGGGTGGAAAGAGCTTGGTTTAGTGTTAATGCGGATACGCATTTTACGGCGGTCAGATGGAGCGGGAACGCCTCGATCCCTTTGGTGCTGATATCTTTGGGTACCGAAACTCATGGAACAGGACATATCGCATTATCCACTTAAATATCCAGCTGTTGAAAATAGAGGCGTTCCTTCTTAGGCTCTAACGTCTCTGATCTGTTCTGCTTCTTCCGAATCAACCATCGCAATATCAAATGAACTAACTATTTCCTTGATATTCTCAATAAGCACATCATCTTACTGGAGAAGCATCGTTGCATAGTGCAATCGTGAAACACCATCGTAGAAATTCCGATATATGTTAGATTGTCCCTCCTTGGGATGGCTGCTACATTCGTATTTCAATTTCTCGATATCTGAAATGTCCTGCGTGCAAAGTACCCACCGTATGGATTGTATGCGCCTCGGCAATGAAAGTGATGCCACGTCAAGCGAAGCAACCGTTCCCGATCTAGAGAACGCGCAGGGCCTGGTTGGATGGCTGCCGGATGGCGAGTGTCAGACCCCGGTCATTAGCTTAATCAGTATATTGGGACGGTCGCATGTGGATATTCGATCATCCAATGGAGAAGGCCGACGGCGCGAAAACGAATGGATCGTCGTATTCACTCCCCCGGAGTCGGTCGTTCAGGAACATGGGAGAGAGCTCATCCCAGGGGCATTTTGGTTGACCGCGTTTCGCACGCCGCCAAAGTCTCTTCGGACTGCCTCAATCCTTTCACCGATATTCTGGCAGATCATTCGTCCGGTTTATTCCAAGGTGTCGTTTAACTCGAAGAGGAGCTGTTCTTGCTTCTCTCATCGAAGCGGCCGCACCCTTATACCCGGCGGGATAACCGCGGCGCGGAGGCTACCCTTCAGATTTCCCGGACGGAGAACCGTCCAAAGAGACCTATGGCAGATCATGCAACACACACCTTTGCCCAGTCGCATGAAGAGAGGAATCGTCCGCGCCAGATGGTGGTTTTCTCCTTGGATGATAGCGGCAATGGCGCCAGACCTCTCACGTTTGGGCTCAGTATCACGCAGGTATCAGAGATTCTCGTATCCATGCCTATGATTCCTGTACCAGTCGAAACAGACTTCATTTTGGGTATCTTTTCTGGCGTGGCGTGCCGGTTCCCGTGATCAATTTGGCCTCCCACATGGTGATCGATTCCACTTCACCTATGATGACTTCAGGCCCAACGCAGTTCATTATCACTCGAGATCAAGCTAACGGAAGTCCGAATTCGAGGGCATCCGATGGCATCGTCGATATTCCGTCTTAAGGTGAAAAAGCGGAGAAGGGAGTAATCGCGGCCTTTATCATTCAGACAAGCATCCGGATTTTACGTTTTCCCTTCGACCATCGACCCTGTACTCGAAACGTGCCTTTGAAGTCCCATATGGTCAGGGGTATGGCCGAA
>DAOVYP010000021.1 GCA_030635565.1 Spirochaeta sp.
CATCAAAGGGTATGAACGGGGCGTCCTCGGGACCTACGCCGGCAGGAAGCTTGCTCAGTGTACCGCTGAATCTGATGCCCACATCAACATCGTTGTCCAGTTGTTCAACGACGACATTGGTGAGACCGGGTATCTCTTCAGGATTAATCGGGCCGTCGTCCAGATCAAATATCTCGTCGGTTTCCGTCGGTTCTCCGCCCATTTCGTCAAGAGCCGTCAGCATGGATTTACTCATGGAAAAACGTACCTGGGTTTCGATTTTACCGTTGGGGTTAACCGATATTTCCTGTAATACACCCAGACAGCCGCTTCCTGTCAGTGTGATAACGATGAGTAATCCGAATATGCCTCGGCGGAGCCGATTTTGTTTTGTATTCATAATGAACAAGTATGATTAATTGACGATCCATTTCCAGCTTTTTTATTCCACTGACCTCTGGCGCCCCCGCGTGTTATTTCCTCGTGGTGTCCTTCATGAAGAAAAACATGAGCAGGGCGCCCATGAAACCTGTCGCCGCAGCCACCGGCGGAGCCGAGGCATTTCCGGCGATTCCGATCATCAAGGCCGCCAGCGCCGGGCCTCCGAAACCGGCGAATCCCATAAAGAAACGCCAGATGCTCATGAACGCCACCGGTGAATCCCCCGGTGCCAGATCACCGCTGATGGCGAGGTTAATTCCGGCTCCCATGGCGTTTCCCAGGCCGGCCAGGGCGGACAGGAGCATCAGGGCGGGAAAACTCCGGGCCAGGGGGAGCAGGGCGATGGCCAGGGCCAGGCCCGTCGTACAGGCGATGGCCGCGGTCTTTCGACCGCTTCGGGTCATTATGATGCCGGAAATCCAGAATAGCGCCGTATCCACGGCGGCACCGGTGAACATGACGATGCCGATGCGTGCTTCGTTCAGGCCCAATTCGCCGCCCCAAAGGGGTATCAGGATGTCCCGGGAAGCCCTCAGCATCATCAGGCCGGCAAGTCCCACCCCGGCTGCGAGTATGGTAGTCCGGCCTGATTTCCATCGTGCAGCCGCCGTTTCCAGTGACCGGGCGTAGCTTCCTTCCGCTCCCGGGGTATGAGGTATGGCGAACAGGATGACAAGCACGGCGCTCAGGCAGAAGATACCCTGAATCCCGAACAGGACACGGTATCCGAAATTTTCAGCAAGAAATCCACCCGCCAATGGACCGAGTATACGGGCCAGCCGCAATGCCCCCCCCTCCATGGACATGGCATGGCCCCGATCCCGGCCGCCGATTTCCTTCTTGAGCCAGGACATCTGAGCGATCCAGATCAGGGAAATGCCGACGCCGAAGAGAATCACCGAAGCGGTGAACATCATCATATCTGTCGCGGCGATTCTCAGGACCATGGCCAGAACCGTCAGGATTCCGCCGCCGGCCATGTTTCGCTTTTCCCCGAAGTGATGCACCAGCCAACCTACGGGAAGGTCGGCAGCCGCCTGTCCCAGGAAAAACAGGGAAGAGACAAGGGCGGCCGTCGCCATCGAGGCGCCCAGCTTCCTGGCGTACAGCGGTATGAAGGCATTCCCCAGAGTCATACCGATTGTGATGAGTATTGTCGGAATCAGTATCGGCGCCAGAAGTCGGCGGTTGGGAATCATGGCTTTGAGCATAAACCGGAATCATCACAAACCGACACCGGTGCAGTTGCAGACTTGTTTCAATCCTAACTATAATAGGTAAATATATCTCAATTAGGAAAGAGGTCGAAATGATCGTAGCCGTACCGAGGGAAGTTTCCGATAAACGGACCGCCCTCATCCCCGATGCGACAAAGAAACTATGTGCGCTCGAGGGTATTGATGTCGTCGTTGAATCCGGCGTATCCGACCATTGGACCGACTCGGATTACAAGGAAGCGGGAGCTTCGGTTGAGAAAGACCGTAAAACCCTGCTCGGGAAAGCCGATGTCATCCTCAGAATCAACCCGACAGATGCAAAAGAGATCGGATCCGTGAAGAAGGGCGCGCTGCATATCAGCCTCCTCGATCCGTACAACAACAGGACTCTGGTGGAAGCTTATGCCGCGGCCGGAGTTGACGCCATCAGCCTGGAGATGATTCCCCGTACCACCCTGGCTCAGAAAATGGACGTTCTGAGTTCCCAGGCATCCCTGGCCGGTTATGTGGCCGTCGTGAAGGCCGCCGAAAGGCTGGATAAAATTTTTCCCATGATGATGACCCCCGCCGGTACATTGACCCCGGTCAAGGTATTCATCATCGGGGCCGGTGTTGCCGGACTTCAGGCCATCGCCACCGCAAAACGGATGGGCGCCCGTGTTGAAGCGTTCGATACCCGCCCCGTAGTCGAGGAGCAGGTTCATTCTCTGGGTGCCAGGTTTCTCAAGGTGGATCTGGGTGAAACCGGTCAGACCAAAGACGGGTACGCCAGGGCCCTCACCGATGAACAGCTGGCCAAACAGCGGGAAGCTATGGCCAAGGCTGTTGCCGGTGCAGATGTCACCATTACCACCGCCAAACTCTTCGGGCGCAAGGCCCCCGTCATTATCACCGCCGACATGCTCAAAGCTGTTAAGAAGGGATCGATTATCGTGGATCTGGCCGCCGGCAGCGGCGGTAACGTCGAGGGCGTGAAGGTGGATGAGGAAGTGATTCTTGACGGCGTCCGCATAATCGGAATCGATAATCTTCCCGGTGAAGTGGCTGTCCATGCCAGCCAGATGTTTGCCAGCAACATGGTGAACCTTCTCACTCACCTCCTGGATACAGAAAAGGGCTCGCTTAATCTCGGTGAAGGTGAAGATGCCGATGAAATTGCCGTCGGATGTGTTATTGTCCGAGACGGCGCCGTCGTTCATCCGGGAATCAAAGAACACTATGGGAAGTGAGAAAAGCGGAAAGATAAAAACGGAAAGCCGGAGGCTTCGATTTCATCTTTCATTACTCATCATTCATCATTCGTTAAAGACCGGCCGACCCCTCCCCGCAGCCCCGGTCCATATCGATTCAGCAAAGAATCAACACTAAAGGAGACAGTAATGGGTATTATGCTGCTTTTCGTCCTGGTACTGGCCACTTTCCTGGGTTTCGAACTCATCGCAAAGGTTCCCAGCCAGCTTCATACTCCGCTGATGTCCGGTTCCAACGCCATCAGCGGTATCACCATCGTCGGTGCTCTGATCAGCCTGCTTGGCACCTGGAACACACAGGACGACATCCTGCGCACAGTTCTGGGAACCTGCGCCGTGATGTTCGCTACCATAAATGTTGTCGGTGGATACCTGGTGACCGACCGCATGCTCGGCATGTTCACCGGAGGTAAGAAGTAATCATGCCCGATTCATTGGTCAATCTGTTATACATCGTATCGGCCATGCTCTTTGTCTTCGGGCTGAAAATGCTCGGCAAGGCGGATACCGCCCGAAAGGGTAATCGAATCTCGGCCATCGGTATGCTCATTGCTATCGTCACTGCCCTGGCTTCGGACAATCTGATCCATTGGCCCTGGATCGTCGTCGGCCTCGCGGCCGGTTCGGTGATAGGTGCTCTGGCCGCCAGACTGGTTGCCATGACATCCATGCCCGAGATGGTGGCCCTCTTCAACGGATTCGGCGGTATCGCCAGTCTCCTGGTGGGTTGGGTCGAATTTCAGCGGCTCCACAGCGCCGGTCTTCTGGCTGGTACACCGTGGAACGATCTGGCCATCATCGGCGTGACGGTGCTCATCGGAGGGGTTACCTTCACCGGTTCCATGATTGCCTGGGGTAAACTGTCCGAGAAGATGACCTCCAAGCCCATCCTCTACGGCGGACAGCAGGTGGTAAACGGATTCACGGTGATTCTCATTCTGGCGGCAATTCTCCTGGTTTCCGTCGGTCGTCCGTTCCTGGGTCCGGGAAACCTTCTGCCGTTCCTGTCGCCTTATACGATGCTGATCGTCCTTGGTGCTTTAAGTTTGATTTTCGGTGTCATGGTGGTGATTCCCATCGGCGGCGGTGACATGCCCGTGATTATCTCCCTGCTCAATGCCTACAGCGGCATGGCCGCCTGTGCGGCAGGATTCGTCATCAAGAACAACGTGCTCATCGTATCCGGAGCATTGGTCGGTTCCAGCGGCATCATTCTCACCAACATCATGTGCAAAGCCATGAACAGATCCCTGGCCAATGTCCTCTTCAGCGGATTCGGGTCCGGAGGCGGAAGCAGGCAGGGTGCCGGTTTCACCGGTGAGGCCAAACCAGTCTCCATCGAGGACGCTTACCCGATTCTTGAAGCGGCGCAGAATATTCTGATCGTTCCGGGATACGGAATGGCTGTAGCACAGGCCCAGCATGCTGTCCAGGAACTGGCATCGCTGCTGAAAGAGAACGGTGCCGAAGTGAACTTCGGAATCCATCCGGTAGCCGGCAGGATGCCCGGTCATATGAACGTACTGCTGGCTGAAGCCAATGTGCCTTACGATCAGCTTCGGGAGATGGATGACGTGAATCCCACCATCGAGATGGTGGACGTCGCCCTGGTTATCGGTGCAAACGATGTCG
Organism: Spirochaeta sp.; assembly: GCA_030635565.1. Classification (GTDB taxonomy): domain Bacteria; phylum Spirochaetota; class Spirochaetia; order DSM-2461; family DSM-2461; genus UBA2779. The sequence goes on from DAOVYP010000021.1 coordinate 4,520, forward strand.
TGAATCCCGCAGCCAGGACCGACGAGGGTTCACCCCTTTACGGAATGCCCGTCATCAATGTGGATAAAGCCCATACCGTCATCGTTTTCAAGAGGTCTCTCAATCCCGGTTTTGCAGGAGTGGACAACCCGCTCTTCTTCGGAGAGAACACCCGGATGCTGTTCGGTGACGCCAAGCATTCGATGCAGGGGCTCGTGGCGGAATTCAAAGATTAACTCAGATTGAATCGATGATGCCGTTCAGCAGAGCACAAGGTCTCATCACCGCATCCGCGGCGGCTTTGTCCGGTTTATAATAACCGCCGAAATCGACCGGGAATCCCTGTATTCCGTTCAGCTCTTCAACGATGGACTTCTCGTTCTCCGCCAGTTTACGGGCGGGTTCGGTGAATTTTTCCTTCAACTCGGCATCATCATCCTGTTCCGCCAGTGCCTTCGCCCAGAAGGCGGCCAGGTAGTAGTGGCTTCCACGGTTGTCCAGCTCCCCGGATACCCGGGAAGGGGACTTCCGTTTTTCAAGGAGTTCTCCGGTGGCCGTGTCCAGGGTCCTTCCCAGAAGTCCGGCTCTATCATTGCCGAACCTGTTTGCCAGATGTTCAAAAGACATTGCCAGGGCAAGGAATTCCCCCAGTGAGTCCCAGCGCAAATGGTTTTCCTTCTGCAGCTGCTGCACATGTTTGGGTGCCGAACCTCCGGCTCCGGTCTCGAAGAGTCCACCGCCGTTCATCAGGGGGACGATGGAAAGCATCTTTGCGCTTGTGCCCAGTTCCAGGATGGGAAAGAGATCGGTGAGATAATCCCGCAGGACATTCCCGGTTACAGATATGGTGTCTTTGCCGGCTCTGGCCCGTTCAAGAGCGTGTTTGCAGGCCTTTGCCGGTTCCATGATGTCTATCTCAAGTCCGGAAGTATCATAATCCGGCAAATAGGTCTTCACTTTCGCGATGAGCTCGGCATCATGGGCTCTCTTTTCATCCAGCCAGAAGACCGCAGGGGAACCCGTGGCTCCGGCTCTGGAGACTGCCAGTTTCACCCAGTCGCGGACCGGAGCATCTTTCACCTGGCAGATCCGGAACAGATCGCCTTTTTCAACCTTTTGCTCCAGGAATACATCGCCTGCCGGGTTCACCGCCCTGAAGACGCCGGGGCCGGGGGATTTGAATGTTTTATCATGGGAACCGTATTCCTCGGCTTTCTTCGCCATCAAACCCACGTTGGAAACGCTGCCCATAGTTGCGGGATCGAAGGCGCCGTTTTCCCGGCAGAAATCGATGGCGGCCCGGTAAACCCCGGCATAGCTTCTGTCGGGGATCACGGCTTTCATGTCTCTCTCAGAACCGTCAGGTCCCCACATCTTTCCCGAATTACGGATAGCCGCAGGCATAGAGGCATCAATAATAATATCGCTGGGGACATGGAGATTGTTGATTCCCCTGTCGGAGTTCACCATGGCCAGATCCGGCCTTGAGGCGTAACATGCCTTGATATCAGCCTCGATTTCAGCCCTTTTCTCCGGATTCAAGGTGCCGATTTTCGTTTCAAGATCGGCCAGACCATGGTCGGGATCCACCCCGAGGTCATCCAATACATTTTTGTGCCTGTCGAAAACATCCTTGAAGAAAACCGAGACGGCGTGGCCGAATATCACCGGGTCGGACACTTTCATCATGGTGGCCTTCAAGTGGATTGAGAACAGAACCTCTCTGGCTGCGGCGTCTTCGATCTCTTTTTCCAGGAAGCTCCGCAGGGCCTTGCGGCTCATAACCGCCGCATCCAGTATTTCACCGGCTTCCAGCGCCGTCTCACCCTTGAGCTGCTTCACGGTGCCGTTGTTTCCGGCAAATTCGATGCGGAAGGACGACTCCCCGGGCACCGTCACCGACTTTTCGCTTCCGAAAAAATCCCCGTCTTCCATACTGGAGACATGGGTTTTCGAGTCAGGCGACCAGGCCCCCATGGAATGGGGATTCTCACGGGCGTACCGCTTCACCGCCGGTGCCGACCGGCGGTCGGAATTGCCCTCACGAAGTACCGGGTTGACGGCACTGCCCTTTATCTTGTCGTACCGTGCACGAACAGCTTTTTCAGTGTCGTTTTTTGCTTCTTCGGGGAAGTCGGGTATTGGATAACCCTTATCCCGGAGTTCTTGCACCGCTCCCTGTATCTGAGGAATCGACGCGGAGATATTCGGTAATTTGATGATGTTGGCTTCAGGTTCTTTAACCAGTTCGCCCAAATCAAGCAGGGCATCGGAAACCCTTTGGTCTTCAGTCAGGTAATCGGGAAATGCGGCCAGGATGCGGCCGGCCAGGGAAATGTCCCGGGTTTCCACTTTTACCCCGGCAGCCCTGCTGAACGCCTGGATGACGGGAAGAAAAGAGTGGGTGGCGAGCATCGGTGCCTCGTCGGTGTAGGTATAGATTATTCCGGGTTTCATTGCGGCTCCTGATATCGGGTTAAGTTATGAGGTTCTTTCAGAATTGCCATTTTGCTGGAACCTCATTATGTATAACATATTTCATTTGTATGGAACTGTTCTCTAACTGATTGTAGTAATTCTCAAAGTAGCCGATTTGCGGTAGGGATCCCCAAACGAGCGAGAGGAATGAACAAACATCGTTTGAGCATTCCCGAGGGAGAGCAGGGGAGGGCGCCACAGGCGCACATTGGAGCAGAAATGCACCGGAGCCGCCGGCGGCGGGTACAGAGCCGGGAAAAGGCTCCGAAAAAGCACGTTGCAGTGGAAAGCCCAGCCCTGGGTCGCAGGGACCGCCCACTTTGAGAATTACTGAACTGATTGTTCCCCCATTCTACGGTGATGACGTAATGATATTCGACTTACGTATATACGATAGTATATTATATATACAGGAGTGATTATGCCTCTGAGTATCAGAAACCGCAGAGCTGAAGAACTGGTCCGGAGACTGGCTCAAATCACCGGAAACTCAATGACCGAAGTTATCATCGAGGCTTTGGAAGACAAAGCCAGGCGCCTGGACAAACAGCCGATACGTGAGGGGGCGTTGGAGCGCATAATGGCGATATCCCGCCGATGTGCCTCACTGCCGACTCTGGATAACCGTCCGGAAGAGGAAATACTCGGCTACGGTGATAATGGTACACCCGTGTAGATGGTTATTGATACATCCGCGGTTATGGCAATTCTTCTCGGAGAGAGTGATTCGGATCGAATCGGAAGAGCTCTCCTCTCTGATTCTCGCTGCATAATGAGTGCATTCACCGCCCTGGAAACTTCTATGGTAATAGAGGGACGCAAAGGCAGTGCCGGAGGGCGGGAATGGGAGTTGCTGGCATTTCATGCAGGAATTGAGTTTATACCTTTCACTTACTCACAGCAGAGTCTGGCAATTGAAGCCTGGCGCCGGTATGGCAAGGGGAATCATCCGGCAGCCCTCAATATCGGTGATTGCTGCTCCTATGCCCTGGCCGCTCATACCGGGGAATCGTTGCTCTTCAAAGGTGATGACTTTACACAAACCGATATAAGTCAGGTTGAATGGTGACATAAAAACTCTTTCGGGTGCAGGGGAGTTATTATAAGTATTGAACTGCTCTGTTCCTGATACAATGCATGGGAGAGGGATAGTGATGGAGTACACGATCGAAGAACTGATTTCAGCTGAAGATATTGCCGGCCGGGTCGCCGAAATGGCTGCGGAGATTCAAGAGAATTATCAGGGTAAGGAAGATATCGTCCTCGTGGGACTGCTCAGGGGATCTGTGGTGTTCCTCTCCGATCTGGCCCGGGGCATCAACCTGGAGGCCAAGATGGATTTCATGGTGGTTTCCAGTTACGGTAACGCCATGGACTCATCCAGGGACGTGCGTATCAATAAAGATCTGGACGAAGACATCCGCGGTCTGAACGTCATCATCGTCGAGGATATCATCGATACCGGACACACCTTGTCCAAGGTGAGAGAAATGCTGCTGCTTCGGGAACCTGCTTCCCTTCGGATCTGTACCTTGCTGGATAAACCCGACCGCCGGGAGACCGAAGTACCTGTCGACTACGTCGGATTTAAAATCCCTGACGTTTTTGTTATCGGGTACGGCATCGATTACGCCCAGAAACACCGAAACCTTCCGTACATCGGCAAGGTTATTCCCCGGGATTAATCGGATACTTCACAGGATCATGTTCTCCTCCAGCCATACCATCATCCCGGGCATGATGTCGGGGAAGCGGGCGGAGTCAAGAGGAAATCTGTCGAAATATCGACGCTCGGCAATTTCGAAATCCTCAGGGATGGATTCGAATGATCGAATTTCCGCACCGTAGAGACCACCCCAACTGAACCGCTCATGCCGATTTTCGCCATCAACCAACCGGCTGTGATCAACACCGTACAAACCCAGAGGATACAGATCGAAATCCAACGCTCCGGTTTCCTCGCAGAGTTCCCGTCCGGCATTCTCCTCCATGGTCTCGCCGGCCTCCCGGCCGCCGCCGGGAAAACACCAGTCGTCACGGCCCTTGAGCCGGACACAGACCCACTTGCCTCGGTGCCTTGCGGCGACCACCGAATACTCCAGATCCTCATCGGGGATGGCGCCGAAGGGAACCACTTTGTGAAAACGGAGGGTTTCCATGAGGATATTGTAATGGTAATCGGGATTTGGGAAATAGAGAGGTAATTTCAAAAATCCCCGATTTTTAAAATTACCCAGACCTTTAGAAAAGTTATTTTATTATTGTATAAGAAAATAACTTTTCAACCCCATACCAGAGAATCTTTCAGAATGGTAATTTTGAATGATCCTCTGGTAATAATTAAAAGCTATGCGATCAGGTTTGGTTATGAATAGGGCATACCATGGGGTGTCTTTTTCCCCCATGGTATGCTGTTCAGAGCTGTTATCTTCTTATCGGTTAATAGTCGTTGCGGGGCCGATCATTATCACGGCGGGGCCGGGCTTCGCTGATATTCAGCGGTCGACCTGCGAACTCCTGATTATTCAGAGTCTCGATTGCTTCAAGTGCCTGCGCATCGTCTGCCATCTCCACGAAAGCGAAGCCCCGGGAGCGGCCGGTCTCTCTGTCGGTGATGATGTTGGTGGAGATAACTTCGCCGTATTGAGCGAACAGTTCACTCAACGCGGATTCATCAGTTCGGAAACTCAGGTTACCCACATAGATCTTCTTTGCCATTTTTCGTCCTTATCGCCTTCGGCGAATTTTTTGTGAAATCGGATTGAATACGGGGACTGGTTTACAGACTTGCCGAAATACTGATCCGTTCGCTTATTCCATAATACATAAAGAATACGCAGGGATAACCCCTCAATCCGGGATTACACGACTTTTATTGAATTTATACACGATACTCTCCCAGGCCTTCCCGGATGACTTCAACCTCTTCACCTGTGAGATCCAAAACCGTTGTGAGAGTTTTGGACAGGGCATCTCCACCGTCGAGTATCATGTCGATTCCCTGTATTCCTTCCAGTTCCCAGCCCATTTCAAATAGATTTTCCTCAGCAAAACCGGAATCCCACCAACTCGGATCGTCCATACTATGAGCAGCTGTGGTTGAGAACATGGGTTCACCGAGGGTTTCGAGTATGGCTCGTGAAACCGAATCCCCGGGGATGCGAATCCCGACTTCCCGGCGTTTCATCCCCATGAGTTTTTCCAGTGCCCTTAATGCACCGAGGATGAAGACATAGGGACCGGGTGTGAGGCGATGCATGAGTTTGTACTGGGGTGTTGAAATATCGGCGACATGGGAAATCTGCGAAATTTCGGATGCAAAGAGGGTGAATAGATATCCCCGAGCTCCATCCTTGAGCGTTTTGAGTTTGGCCAGCCCCAAACCCGAAGTTGAAGCGCAGCTGATGTGCCAGCTGGTATCAGTGGGATGAGCGATCAACCCCCCCTTCTTCAGAGCCTCGGCAGCGCGGTTTAATATCCTGTGGTCTATGTTGGTTGGAACGATATATTCAATCATTTCTTTTCATAACATCGGCCGGGTTGGAGACAAACTTCGCCGCTAAGACTATTCTTTTCTCTGATAAGAGGTGAATCGGCAATTTGGAGGACAGATTCCGGGAGTTCAGATATGTCATAATCATACGGTCATGAAACCATTTATACTGTCGGCAGCCTGGTTCTTCATCATTCTTTCAGGTTGCGCCTCTCTACCCGAATTCCCATCAGATGGTGATTTCGGAGAACTGGAAATTCGGGAGATTGGTCCGGGTCTCGAACTTATTGTCGGACGGGGCTGGACAGCGGTTCGAGCTGAAACGACTGCCGTCGGCGACGGGAACCGACTCTCGGTTTCACCACCGTCCGGTGATACAATCCATTCCCGTCATGCCGGAGAGTATTTCGCGGACTCGGCCGTCAGTGCGGTTCTCACCGGCTCTCCTCATCACCCGATCCGGTTTCGTTCGGGACTACCCCAGAGTGTAAGCGGATACTACAGGTTCGGTGGTATAACCCTCTCCGAACCGGATGATCGACATGATGCCGTGGGGGTGAACGATAATAACATAGCGGAAATCCTGAGCTGCCGGGATCAGGGGGATTGGGAAGGTGATGCTATCGGGGGATTCTTCGCTGTCCTGAGTGATGGAATTCCCCTGAATCCTGTTCCGGTGAGAGATGCTGTCAGCGCGGCGGGCTGGTCCGATGATAGTTCGACGGTCATCCTGCTGGTTATCAGAGGCCGGGACGACAAAGGTTTCAGTTACGAGCAGGCCGGATTACTCCTGCGGTTCCTGGGAGCTCAAGACGGTATCGCCATGGACGGCGGCGGTTCAGCCCGGCTGGTCTGGAGGGAAGATGGCGGCATGTTCAGTTTTCCGGCCGGTCACTTCTATCGGGCCGTACCGAATCATTTAATAATTCTCAGCGATTAATATTCCCATCATTGACGAAAAGGCCATAAAGGGTTGAAATCCCCTTATTGGAGAATCAACGAGTGGCACAAAAGCCTGAAATCCTGATCCATACAGCTTTATTCAGTGAAGCCAGACCGATCATCGACCATTTCGGTCTTAGTCAATATGAAACCCGGCCTTTCAAGGTGTTCCGCGGGGGCCGAATCGTCCTCGTTGTATCCGGAGTGGGGAGAGAGAAAACCAGGGGTGCCCTGGAACTCATTTACAGTCGGAATCATTTCAAGACAGCCCTGAATATCGGGACGGCCGGATGCAACGACACAGGCATTTCCATCGGTTCGATGTTCTGCACTTACGGAAAACCGGTCCGTATCCCTATTTTGCCTTTGCAGACCTTCGATTCGCCGGTGACTCATCTGGATTCAAACGAAACCTGTCTTGTGGACATGGAAGGCAGGTATTTCTATGAGTTGTCGGTAAAGCAGGTCCCTGTCGACAGGGTTTTTGTTCTGAAGGTGGTTTCGGATTATCTGAACGATACCATCCGAAGCTCCGGGGATATCGGCCGGCTGATTGGAGACTCGATCCGGCAATGGGAATTCCTTGTGGATTCAGCTTTTCCGTATCTGGTAAAATTGGAATCGGTAATCGAAATGACTCCATTTAATAATCTGGACTCCAGTGACAGGGAGTCGATACGACAGGCATCTCTGGCATACCGATTCAGCCACCAGGAACTCAAGCAGATTATCGAAATGGCCCTGGATTTCAGGATGTGGGGGGAGCTGTCCATCAGTGAATGCCTCAATCGGGATTTCGCCACGAGAAAGGAAGCCTTCGGAACCGTCAAGCGACAATGGGAAGACTTGAAGCGCACCCCGAAATCGTATTCCGGTTTCAAAGGCATTTCCGATATCGGTGAAAAGAAGGGGAAGCGAACCGTCAGAATTGACAGGGAAACCCCCGGTTTCGGCCGCTGTCCGGTGGCTTCTCCCCGGACCCGTTGCTGCAACCTTCTCACCCTGGATGCTGTCGAAGGCTGCGGGTACGACTGCAGTTATTGCTCTATCCGATACTTCTACGGCGGAGATTCCATTGGCATAGACGAGGACTTTCCGGAGAAACTCAAATCCATCCATATCGATCCCGGTCGTACTTATCATATCGGTACAGGTCAATCCTCCGATTCTTTGATGTGGGGCAACAAGGCGGGTATTCTGGACGCCATTCTCGATTTCGCCGGTGATCATCCAAATGTGATACTTGAACTGAAGACGAAATCCGGTAACATCGGCCATTTGCTGAGCCGGGAGGTTCCGGCGAATGTCATCACGACATGGTCGTTGAACACAGATGTGATTATTGAAAACGAGGAACATTTCACCGCCTCCCTTGAAGGCCGGCTGAATGCCGCCGAACGGATGGCGGATAAGGGATGTCTGATCGGATTTCATTTCCATCCGATGGTTTATTACGATGAGTGGAAGACCGATTATGGCAAGCTGTTTACGACTATTGTCAGTCGATTTCGACCGGAGGACACAGCGTTGGTATCCCTTGGTACACTTACCTTCATCAAACCCGTTATCAGGAATATGCGGGACCGGAATATGAGAAGCAAAATTCTACAGATGCCGTTGGAGGATGCTGAAGGAAAATTCTCCTACCCGCTTGAGTTGAAACAGGAGATGTTCGGTTTTGCCTATGAATCGTTCATTGACTGGCACGACAAGGTTTTTTTCTACCTGTGCATGGAAGACTCAAGTCTGTGGCCTGAAGTATTCGGGTATGATTATTCCAATAATGAAGAATTCGAAGCGGCAATGATCGGGCACTATGGGAGGAAAATTCGTGAAAAAACTGAAAAACTCTAAAAATATGGAAAATTTGAAAAATGCCATTCTCACCGGTAGTACAGGCGGTATCGGCAGCGCCGTCGCTGATCGCCTGAAGGGTGCCGGTTATCGTGTTCTGCCGCTGAAATGCCGCTTGGAGAATCTTCAGTCACTGGAATCGGAAGTTCGGGATATTCTGTCGACCCGGGAAATCGATGTTCTGATCAACTGCGCCGGCTTCGGTGCATTCCGTCCCCATGAAGAGATTTCGGTATCGCGGATTCGGCGGATGGTTGAGGTGAACCTCACGGCGCCCATGGTTCTGGTCAATCTGTGTCTTCGTTCTCTCAAGAAGACCGGCGGACACATCATCAATATCAGTTCCATCGAAGCAACGCGGCATTCAAAATTTTCGGCACTTTATACCGCTACTAAATCCGGTCTGAGGGACTTTTCACTGTCGCTTTTTGAAGAAGTGAGAAAATCCGGTGTGAAGGTGTCATCCATCAATCCGGATATCACGAATACCGCCTTTTTTGATGATTTGACCTTTGGACCTGCGGACGACATTTCTTGCTATCTCAACCCTGAAGATGTCGCCGAGGCGGTGATGACCGTGCTGCAGGCCGGTGGAGCGATTACCGACTTGACGATTCGACCCCAGAGAGTCGGGGTGAAGAAGAAGAGTAGGGGGGATACTCCCTGATTATTGAGTCATACCCTCCAGGAGGACTCGTCTTCCGGTCGTCAACGTCCTGTCTCGGCTTGCCCCCTGATCGGTCGCAACCGGATGGGGGCTTCGAGTCCTGCTGAGCATTAAGAAAATAGAAAAAGGCCCCGGGTAGTGGGGGCTACAGGATGGTGCTCGAAATTTTACCGGACTCGCCTTCCAGATGCCGACGTCCTGTCGGCACCTTCCAGGCCGTCTTCGTTTCTCAATCGACTTCCTGTCGATTGCCACTCCCTCATCGGTCGCAAGCACCGGGGGCTTCGAGTCCTGAAGAGC
>DAOVYP010000581.1 GCA_030635565.1 Spirochaeta sp.
AACGCCTCATCAACCAGGGGATGATTACCTCATTCGCCTACATGAGACCGGACAAGGTACTGATTCCGGTTGATGAAGTGGACATCGACGGTGAGAAATATACCGAAAAGGCTACCGGTGAAAAGCTCGAGCAGGTGATTGCCAAGATGTCCAAGAGTCTGAAGAATGTCATCAACCCCGACGACATCATCCGTGATTTCGGTGCCGACTCGATGCGGATTTACGAGATGTTCATGGGCCCGCTGGAAGTATCCATGCCCTGGCAGACCAACGGCCTGTCCGGAGTGCATCGTTTCCTCAACCGGGTATGGGACGTCGCAGGGCGGCCTGTGGACGATAGTGAACCCCCGGCACCCCTTGTGAAGGTTCTGCACAAGACAATAAAAAAAGTCGGTACCGACACCGGCAACCTGGATTTCAATACAGCCATCGCCCAGATGATGATTTTCATCAATGAGGTGTTTAAAGAGAAAGTCTGCTGGCGGAAACTCTGGGAGCCTTTCGTTCTTGTCCTGTCTCCCTACGCCCCCCATCTCGGCGAAGAGATGTGGAGGATGCTCGGGCATCCGGATACCCTGGCCTACGAATCCTATCCTGTCTGGGACGACACATTGACGGCGGATGACGAGAAGGAAATCGTCCTTCAGGTAAACGGCAAACTGCGTTCCAGGATGACCGTCGCCGCCGGAACCGGTAAGGAGGAGCTGGAAAAGATGGCCCGGAAAGACGCGAAAATCTCTGAATGGACTTCCGGCAAGGCCATACTGAAGGTGATAACCGTACCCGACCGGCTGGTAAACTTCGTCGTCAAAGGCTGATTCGGCGCCGGAAATGAAGTGGAAATTCCGCCTCTGTATTCGAATTCGTCACTCTTTCGGTCTACATTGAATACATGATGACCAGTTTTCGAAGTCGACGGGGCTTCATCCCCGCCGCCGCATTTTCTGTCATAGTTCTGGTGTTACTCATCCTGACTCTGCCCATGGGGGCCCAGGAGTCCGCCGGTGAGTCCGAATCTCAAAAACGGCAGGTCCTATCCATCCTGGATTTCACCGACAACAGCGGCAGCCCGGATTACACCTGGCTCTCCGCCGGTCTTTCAGACATGCTTATCACCGATCTGGCCGCCGCCGATATCACACTGGTGGACCGGGACGATCTGAACAACGCACTGGCCGAACAGTCCCTGGCGCTAGCCGGTATCACCGATGATACAGCCCTCGTGATAGGCCGAATGGTAATGGCCGATGCCATCCTCAACGGTGCCTACGCACTGGCCGGAGGATTCCTGCGAATCGATGCCCGGATTTCCGATGTTATCACAGGGGAAATCATTTCCACCGCCTCGGTTACCGGTTCCCCCGATGCCGTATTTTCGCTGGAAGCCCGGCTTGCAGGCGAAATCTGCACGGCATTGGGACTGGAGCCGCCCCCGGGACTGGGAGAACCCGGAACCATCTCCCTTCCGGCGGCCAAAGCCTACTATGAAGGGCTCACACTCCAGAGTTCCGGCGATATCGAATCGGCAAAAATTCGTTTCGAGGAAGCT
>DAOVYP010000129.1 GCA_030635565.1 Spirochaeta sp.
CGGAGGGCTCCACAAATTTGGCAATTCGATTGGAAATCTCCGGCTTGTGTTCTTTCCACCGGACAATGTTATGTCCGTGGTAGAAACTCGGAGGGTTGCCGGTGTTACGGATAATGTCGTCCGCCGCCTGCTCTTTCATTTCTCTGATATACGGTGCACAGCGGGTATCAAGCCAGGAATCATACGGGGTAACAGCCTTTCCGTCGGTCCCGACGCCGATGATACCGGCCATCTGGCCATCGATCGCCAGGCAGCTGATCCGGGACTTTTCGGATTCACCCAGCGAACCGACGCATTCGGATACGGATCGGCACACTGAATCGAACTGGAATTCGGGATCTTCTTCGGTAATTCCCGGTTCCGGCTGATGCAGTTTCGAAGGAATGAAACGTGTTGCAAGGCAGACTCCGTCCATATCGAACACAGAGCTCTTAACCCCCTGGGTTCCGATATCCACACCTATAAGCAAATCAACAGCCATGTCCGGACTCCTTTTTAAATAATTATAACGCTTTTCAAGCCCTTGCCCGCAGCGACGTTCGCAATGACTTCGGAAATCCTATCCAGATTCGCCGAAGAGGTAATCAGGTCCGAGACTTTAAGACGACCGCTCTCAAGCAGCTTCAGGCAGGTTCGGTACTGCTTCAGGCTCTGCCTGGTGGTACCTGCCACGGTCAATTGCTTGTAATGAATCTCATTCGTATCCAGTCTCACCGTGGATTTTCCCTTTGGAAGACCTCCGAAAAACATCACCCGTCCGTTCAGACCGACATACCGGAAAGCCGCTTCCTGTATCGAGGGTACGGAAGCCGCCGTAATCACCAGGTTCATCAGCCTCCCATCGGTGTATTTTTTTACTGATTCATCCAGTGTTTCCGACGGCAAAGCCGTCAGTTCCGGATTCAGCCTCACTGCCAGATCCAGGCGCTCTTTACTGATATCCGTAACATAGACGGAGGCCGCACCCGCGAGGAGGGCCATTCGCACATGCATCAGTCCGATCGGTCCTGCACCGATCACCAGGACGTGATCCCCCGGGTAAATACCAATCTTCTCGTAAGCGTTGAATACACAGGAAAGGGGTTCCGCCATCGCGGCTTCCTCAAATGAGAGATTATCCGCTATGGGCGAAATATTTCCCTGACGGACAGCTGCTGCCGGAATCCTCATGAATTCAGCAAAACCACCATCAACTGTGACACCCAGGGCCTCTGAATCCTTGCACATATGGGTATTACCGCCGGTACAGATGTCGCAGACTCCACAACCGAAATTAGGGGCAACGCCCACTCTCATACCAACGTGATAACCTGCTGCCAGAGTTCCGACTTTCTCGATGATTCCGGCGATTTCATGTCCCGCGACCAGAGGTTCATCGCTGCCTCCGGGTTTTCCATTTTTGTAAAACCTGACGTCGGTGCCGCAGATAAACGAGGCCTTCACCCGCAGCAGCACTTCGTATTCCGTTATGTCCGGGACGGGAATATCCTCTATCCTGATATCTTCGATTCCGTACAATCGGGCGGATTTCATCCTGCTACTCCTCTATGATGATTGGTTTTTTTTCAATGATGGACCGATTCCCCGCATTGACGACTTTCACGGCCTCGAGCCCGTCACGGCCTGTGACCGACGGGGTCCGGTCCTTCAGGATGCATTCGATGAAATGCGCATCTTCCCTTTTATACGCATTCAGGAAGAGGTTACGCCAGCTTTTCACAAAAGGTGTTTGAATCCCCGAAGGTGAAATGGTCAACACGCTGAAATTCTGATTCTTACCGACATGGATGAGGCCCCTGGTCCCGAGTATTTCCACCCGTGAATCATAGCCGTACTGAACCCCCTGAGCCCCGTCGACCATACCCTGGGCTCCGTTCCGGAATCGACAATTCATGATGACATTGTCGTAGAAATCAGGGAATTCATCCCTGGCGTCGGGACAGCGATAGTTGCCGGCAATGGCGTAAACTTCCTTGATATAACTCCCGCCATACCAGTGAAGGGAATCAATATCATGACTGCTTACCTCAGCCAACGGGCCATTGCTCTTCCGGATGTCATACATCCACGGTTGAGGGGTGCTGGGACCGTGAGTAAGGGATTTCACACAAACCACATCACCGATTTCACCGGAATCGATGCGTTCCTTCGCATGCTGGAAGCTTTCATCGAAACGCCGCATGAAAGCCAGCTGCAGCTTCACTCCGGCTTCATCGGCTGCACTGATCATGTCACGGCATTCAGATTCGGTCATGGCCATGGGTTTCTCACACAGGATGTGCTTGCCGGCTGCCGCCGATTCCACAACAATATCCCGGTGATACACAGTGGGCGAAACAACGATAACCGCATCGATGTCCTTGTCACCCAGGGCATCCTTGTAGTTCAAATAGAATTTGTCGATCCCTAAATTCTCACAAGAGGCCCTGACGACGTCCTCAACCGGATCCACTATAGCCACCAGTCGCGCACCGGGGATGGATCCTGCAAAATTCCCGGCATGGATCATCCCCGCCCTGCCGCTTCCGATTACGCAGATATTGACTGAAGATTGCACGAAGCCCTCCAACAGACCGGATTTGTCATTTACTTTCATTAGTTATCACATTCATACTTCATTTATTATCAGATGTCAACGATTTGCTTTCATACATTATTGACATGACCTTGCGGCTCATATACATTTGAGTCCATGAACCTTTATACTCCGGCAACAGAACGGACCATGTATTTCATCGGGGTGACGACCGGCAAATCTTCCATTATGAAAGTCTTTCCCAAATGGTCGGAATATCTGGGTTTGAATGCCGTAATCAAAGGATTCGATTTTGAACCTCACTCCGCCCCGGAGCTTTACAGGGAAGCCGTGAATTTCATCAAAGACGACGAGCTCTCTCCCGGTGCCCTGGTTACCACCCACAAGTTGGATCTCCTGAAAGCCTGCAGGGACCGTTTTGAAGGCCTGGGTCCCTATGCGAGTCTCCTGGAAGAGGCCAGCTCCATATCAAAGAGGGGTAATGAGTTGTGGGGGCATGCCAAAGACCCCATCACCAGCGGTTTGTCCCTGGAGGCTATCGTCGAGAAGGGATACTGGAAACGAACCGGCGCGGATCTCCATCTTCTTGGAGCCGGCGGATCGTCCCTGGCCCTCACCCTGTACCTGATCAACAAAAAAAAGGACGGAGGCGATATTCCCTCCCGTATCATCATCAGCAACCGCAGCGAGCCCCGGTTGAAAGAAATGCAGTTGATTCATGAAAAATTGGGTACCGATATCGAATTCGAATATCACCTCTGCCCCACCCCTGAGGAGAATGATGTTGTCGTCTCGGAATTGAAACCCGGATCCCTCATTGCCAATGCCACAGGTCTGGGAAAAGACAGGCCCGGCTCTCCTTTAACGAATAACGTGGACTTCCCGAAAAACGGTATCGCCTGGGACTTCAATTACCGGGGAAATCTGGTGTTCCTCGATCAGGCCGGAAGCCGGAAGGAAGCCCGCAACCTGAGGATTGAAGACGGTTGGATCTACTTCATCCACGGATGGACCCGCGTCATTGCTGAAGTTTTCCACATCGATATTCCCACCAGCGGCCCGGAATTCGACACACTTTCCGAATTAGCCGCATCAGCAAGGAGTTAACCCATGCCATACCCTTTCTATATCGAAAAGCCGGTTCATTTCGATGATAAAACAGGTCTCGCCGATGGTGTGGAACCGCTGGAGCGCCGTTATTCGGATATGAAAAATATGTATCTGGATGAAGATCGTCGTAAAAAGCTGGAAGCCGACGGCAACAGCATCATCTACCGCTTCTACGATATGGGAATCCCTGAGAAAGAAAACGACCTGGTTTTCGGAACCAGCATCGTTTACCCGGGAAAAGTCGGCAGCGAATATCACATGACCAACGGTCACTTCCATACCATCCTGGACACAGCGGAAATCTACCTCTGCCAGACCGGATACGGAATGATGATGATGGAAAGTCCCGAGGGGGACGTACTGTACAAGGAAATGCGTCCCGGCCGGGCCGTTTATGTCCCGGGCCGTTATGCTCATCGAAGCATCAACCTCTCAAACACGGAAACCCTGATAACCTTCTACGTCTTCCGGGCCGATGCCGGTCATGAATACGGATCCATCAAAGACAAGGGATTTCGTAAAATCGTGGTTGAACAGGATGGGGAATGGGCCGTTATCGATAATCCCCGGTGGAAAACCTGAAGGATTCTCCATGAGTAAAGGAAAAATCCTGGTAACACCCAGGTCGCTCTCGAAGAACGGACATCCCCTGCTTCGGAAACTGGAAGATGCCGGCTATGAGGTCCTGATGCCCTTCCCGGGAAAACAGCCCGGGGAAGAGGAACTCCTCTCCATCCTTCCCGCATGCGTCGGATATCTGGCCGGTGTTGAAAAAATCCCGGGCAGTCTCCTGGCACAGTGTGGAATCCTCAAAGTCATCAGCCGCAATGGTGTCGGAATCGACAATGTGGATCAGAAAGCCGCCGATGAACACGGGATTTCTATTAAAATCGCCAGAGGGGCCAACTCCCGAGGCGTCGCGGAACTGACTATCGCCTTGATGCTATCTTTGGTTCGATCGATACCGCAGACCAGCAATGCTCTAAAAAACGGCGGATGGGAGAGATTCAAGGGACTGGAAGTACAGGGCAGGATTCTCGGGGTCATCGGCACGGGGCAGATCGGACAGCATGTGGCCGGGATGGCCGCAGGATTGGACATGGCGATTATCGGCTACGATCCCTATCCCGATCCGACACTCGAGGATAATAACACCGTGTTCAAGTATGCACCGCTGGAAAAAGTCCTCGGAACCTGTGATATCCTCACCCTGCATTGCCCGGCGGAAGAAACACCTTTAATCCGGAACGACACACTCGATCTTATAAACCCGGGGTGTTTTCTGGTCAACACCGCCCGGTCCGCTCTCGTGGACCAGGCCGCCTTACTGCAGGCTCTCGATTCCGGACAGATCGCCGGTTATGCCGTTGACGCTTATGGCTCGGAACCTCCCGAAATGACGGCTCTCTACCGTCACCCGAAAGTAATTCTCACGTCCCATATCGGAGGGTTTACGGAAGAAAGTGTTCACCGGGCCACGTCGAACGCCGTCGATAATATACTGGAAGTCCTTGCTGCCGAAAAAGCTCAATAAACCGAATCATTGAGGAAGAAACTGGATTAATATACATTAAGTTCATGAATTTGATGAAGCATTTGCACAGTCAATTGAAATTGAAGGACTCAAAATTCATTATCCGTCTCTTGGAGATCTGATTCGCAACAAGAAAGCATCAGGACGAACCAAAGATCTGGCCGATATCGAAGCGCTTGAAGCGCTTAAGAACATAGAACAAAACACTTGATAGCGGCCGCCCTGCCGAAAGATGCCCGGTTAAGCCCTCGGAGGACAACACCACCTCTGTGGAATACCCGGCAGGCACAAACAGAGCCAAACACGCCCTGTTCGCCCCGCCGTGCAGGTATTCTTGCAGCAGTAAGCACTAAGCTTTTTTGGGCATGAGAATCCAGAGGACAATCGCCACCAAGAACAAGGCTGGGATATCACCCACCAGGTTTGGCCGTTCAGTCACATCGATAATAGCTTGAACCAACATTATGCCTGCATGTACGATGTTCGAAAATATAGTGAACCATATGAGACTCAGATTAGCCAACGGATCCCTGGATGCCCTTATTAAAAACACACCCAGGGTAGCGTATACGCCTAAAATCATCCACTCATATTCGGGTTGACGAGGCATCCAGGACCAACCTGCAGGTTGTATCCAATGCATCATCAAATAGATTCCTGCAACATAAATGATGCCAAACACCATAAGAGCGACTTTCAGGTACTTTAACTTAGTTTCTTCTTTCATATTCTTTCTCCTAAGAATTGTTTTAGGAAATATCCGATTCTACGCTTTCCTTACAGGCTAATGCGTAGGCCATACATCATTCCCTTAAACACAAGTATGAATTATGATTTTTTTCTGTCGCGCAACAATTAAATCATTACCATTTTTGTCATGTTTCATGACTATGCTGTCAAGAGTAAAGTATCTTTATTTACTTTCCGGTGCAAAAAGCCCTCTCCAGCTCAGGCCGGCATTGACTCGATTCTTAGCAGCCGCAGCCGCGCGCTGCCTTGCCGCCAGACACTCGGACCGGTGAATCTGGGTCTGAGGTCCTGGTTATTCGCGTTCCCGTTCAAACGGCCTGTCATACCCCCGGTCGGCCGCGTAACCGAATTCCGACAACCCCACACCCTTCACTCCATCGAGAGTGATGCCGCACCAGGCCTCATTCACCTCAAATTCGCCGTTCTGCATCAACCATGGTATCTCCGGCTGTCGGCGATCCACTTCCAGAGTTAGAACCTTTGAACCTGGAACCCGGAACTGCAATGTGAACTTCCCGGGAACAGTACCGTCACCTCCCACTTCCATCAGGTCTGTGGCGAAGGACACAGGTAAGACTCCGTCGGGCCCGGCGACCCATCCTGAGGCCAGGCGTTTGAAGGAATCACCGTAATCAACGGGAGATACCGCCAGGTATGTGACTTTCAATCCGGCGATTTCAGTTTCCTCATCCAGGGCTATAACCGTCCAGAGATAGCGATTCAGGTAGGTCCAGTCGCGTTTGCCCCAGGAATGATC
>DAOVYP010000266.1 GCA_030635565.1 Spirochaeta sp.
GAACACCGGGTAATACAAATCCAGGGTATCGAAAAGATCGGCGGAAGAAAGATAACATCTTCCGCTGCCCTCCAGAGATACCCGGGCTTTCTCCCACTCCTCCCGGAGCAGGACACAGAGCAGGGTGACATCGGAATTCAGGGGGCGGCGATGAACCAGCCGGGGAAGCTCCCCTCCATCATCATCATCAATCTGACCGACATAGGCGAATCCGTCTTCCTCATCGATATGCAGAACCAGACCGATCTGCCCCAGATGCCGGGAAATTCCGGCATGGAACACCCGAATATCGTCCCAGGAAGAATCATCGTGATAAACCGGTCCCCGGAGCAGTTTGAGTTCCAACGGGGCGAATTCTTCATAAAGTGCGCTCTCCGATATCTTTTCATCCATAAATCACCTCGGGTATCGTGAAATGACGTTCGGTATCTTCACAGTCATCTCCAGCAGGTATGACAAGTTTCCATTTCCGGGAGGAATCTATCCGGGAAGAGGAACGAGTAACCGCCAGACGGAAATATCCCATTATTTCGGCAAGACCGTTCTCCGGGGGATGATTACGCAGCACTTCCTCAAGAGACGCCGACCCCGGTCTGGCGACCAGTTCATCAATGTGCTTTTCAAGAACAGCCAGATCTATGCCATCCATACCGAAGAGCAGAAACCAGTCTTCCATTTGTGTTTCACCAATCTCAAGAACCGGTAAAATCCTGCGTTTTTCACTGGGAAATGAAAGCGGCCGTTCCAGGGGAAGGTTTATCGACGGGGATGTCCCGGACATGAAAAAATTCCTTTTGGGAAATTTTCCTTTGAGTCCGGCGACAAGAGTTCTCAGCTCTCGAATATCCTGGAGCAGCCTCCGGGAACGCAGGATTTCATGACTCTCGAGTATGCGATGAAGCCTTTCCCCGAGTCTGCGGTTTGTTTCAACAATCTTCCGGCCGGATTCAAACAGTCGGCCCTTGAAGTCTCTCAGATAGCCGGCCTCCCTGCCGTCAACACCAGTTTCCAGTATCGAATCGAGGCGCCCCACCAGTTCACTGATGCGGTTTCCGCCGTAATCGGATATCAGGTACTGCCAGAAAGCCCGGAAACTCTGTCCCTGGGGTGTTGCATCCAGTTTTTCAGTTGTACTGAGGGCCGTACCGACAATATGTCCCCTGGTGGTATCCTGCTCTGCCTCCTCCCGGTAGATTTCCGTCAGAAGACCCCTGTAATCCTCTTCAACCGTTGAAAAATCCGCTATCAGACTCCTGGATGAGCGGACAATTTCCCAAAGCCTCTCGTTTACCTGCCTGTCATCAAGGAAACCACTGACTTCTCCGGTCGCCTCGATTTCGCGAATCTCCTTATCTATATCGCTTCTCTTATCCTTGAGTTCCCGGATTCTCAACTCCGGATCTTTCAGGCTGCCGGCCACAAGATTTTCCAGACGCTCAAGTATATCGGTGAACCGGGATTCGGCGGCTACAGGTGCCGATTCGGCAAGCTCTTCGAGCCACTGTATGCCTTTTTCGGCAATGGGGGTGAGTTCCAGGATCCAGAAGCCTTCATCGTTCCGGTAGCGCCTCATCAATTTGAGCTTTTCGCTGCACCATTCAACGATAAGGGAATAGGCTCTGTCCCTTGAGGGCATCGAATCTTCCGGATGTTCATCATATTCACCGAGGTAGTAGTCCAGATCGATCAGCAGTTCATCCTGACGAACGGTAAGAACGCCACGCTTTTTGAAGGTTTCGTACAGAAAACTCAGGGCCAGGGCTGGATTCTGTTTCCGGAAAAGATGAAAGAGGGGGTGCCGGCTGAAAATCCCGGTAAGGATATCAAAGGTCATGAAAGGCATAATACATCAGTAACGGATTTTGGTAACAGGAATAGTGAATTTGACGCCATACAAAAGTGCCATGAGCGATTTTAAAATACTCCCGAATGGTGGTTTGACTGACTCCGATTAAACGGCCGATATCGGCATAGTTGAGTACTTGACCTGAAAAACCAGAGAGAGTTTCAATGAAGATTCTGAATTCCTCTTTATTCAATCCGGGAAAAAGCCGTTGAGATGTCCCTGTCAATGTAAGTTCGTGCATATTGCGAGAACCATAAATCATAAAAACGTTGACTGCTCTCTACCCATGGTTCCGGATAACCACCATGGAACCAGTACTTGTGGATGAAATCCAAATCAAGAGGATTATTCATTACCGATGGAATCTTACCTATTGCAGTCTCCTCTTTGAGAAGCTGTGTCAGCAGATTTGTTTTCCGAACGCTCACTTCGGCAAGACTGAGAGGAGCCATCTCTATAATTCCCACACGTCCTGCCAGGGTTTCGGCAATGGAATTCAGAAGATCGGGCGAACTTGATCCGGATAACAGATACCGTCCTTTCAAATTTCTCTCGGAATCAATCGCGACTCGGAGTGCGGAGAATAGTTCAGGAATCAACTGTGCCTCATCGATGACAATCTTTTCTTTATGCAGTCTGAAAAAGAGGTCCGGATCGTTTTTACATAATCGAAGTCGGCTGATAGTTCAAGGTCAAAAACAGGCCACTCCAGGCCGATTTCTTTGAGCAGAGTTGTTTTCCCGCACTGCCTTGGTCCGATGAGAATAACACAGGGGGGAAAATCCAGATACTCAACAGCCAGATCATAATATTGCCTTTCCAGTTTAAGCATTCCCAAACTCCACTTTTGATTTTACGTGGTGTATTATAATAATCTTAACTTCAAGGCGGCGGTTAGGAGTGTAATAACCGGAATTATCCCTGGAAGCTATCACCATAACCCCGGTTACTCTCCTCTTCACCGGCACAGCTTCTAACCACGGGTAACCGCTCCTGCCCCCGCCTGGCATGCTTTTCGTTCTTCCAGGGGGCAGGAGGTACGAATGCAGTTCGACAGCCGAATGAAAATGAGTTGGAAAGTGACCTCTGGTGAACCCGTGAAGAATTTCGCAGCCGTATTCCTGGCCTGTCTTCTTTTAGCCTTCAGTTCCTGTGTCGCCTCCCCGCCGATCGCAGAGCCGGAGGCTGTCACCGGTACAAAGATAGCCGTCGGGACAAGTGAAAGGGTTGTTTCCCGGACCGCGCCGAAACCAGTGCCTGTTCCCGAACCCGAGTCCGAGCCCGATCCCTTCATCCGGATCGACCATGAGGTAAGAAATCTGTCGGCGACGAAGCAGAGGTCAATTCCGGAACTCGTCACCGCCCTGGATGCCCACGATATACCCATCCGGCTTTCCGGTTACCCTCGTCGACTACCTGATTGTCAGCAAGCTGAAGTCCGGAAGAGCCTATCGTATTGTTATCATGACAACTGATAACGGTATCCAATGCAATCTCCAACACCAGATATAAGATTCACGGTCTCACTGGTACTGCTGCAAAGAACCCCGGTAACCAATCAGGGGGGGTATTTCCACACGCCCGACGGTGCCGCCAGTCACCGGAGCAGTATCAACGGATATGTACTGGAGTCCCGGATACCGATTACAGGAAAACATTTGTAATTGTCTCTTTCCTCCCAGTACGGTAGATGTAGTAATCCGAATCGATTGTCACTATCTTTTTGATATCCAATCTTTCAGCTAAAACAACAAGTGAGGAGTCTGCAAGATCCATCGGTACATTCGAGTATATTTGTGTCAGTTCGATAATTCGATGAAGTTCAAGCGGCTCAATATCCACGATTCTCAAGCCGCCTCTCTCACACCATTTGAGGAAATCTATTTGAGCCTCGACAGAAAAATCGAGCATGTGACTGACTTCCGTGATGACAGGCCACGATGTGACCAGGCGATTGGTGTTGGTACGGAGATAATCGACAGCTTTCTTATGGTATTTATCTCTCTTGTCAAATAGCGCAATAATCGGACCAGCATCAATGAGAATGTTTTTCATATAACTTTATTTTCAGTCGTTCTTTAAATGTCACAGACAAATCTTCTGTATCACTTGAATGCCTTCCGAAGAATTCCTTCCCCAGTTCATATGCTGACTTCTCAGGTAATCTCTTTTCGATATATTCAGATAGTGCTGATTTGATGATTTCTGTTTTGGTTTTATGTTCCAGTACAGTCATAATCTCGAGCTGAGACTCGATTTCATCCGGCAATCTGATTGTAACCATATTCAATCTTCTCCATCCGTATTACATATCGTAATACACCATGTCCGGTATGTCAATTTCAGAATTTTATTAACTCATTGCAGACGGCTGTATAAAAAATAAAAGGTCGCGATAAATCATGGGGTGAATCATGAAAGACA
>DAOVYP010000468.1 GCA_030635565.1 Spirochaeta sp.
ATGATCCCCGACGTTTGAACATAGATCAGAATAGGCATTTTTTATTGCCGTAATAACGACAGAGGGCATCCTGCCATTCAAGAATAATTCTCTGATCTGCCCACCCGCCTCCTCAAGAGTTATATGGCCTTTTGCAAGACTTTCGAGTTGCTGTCGAACAGGCCCCGCCGATATTCTACGACCCGGTTTCCGATAAACCGGTCACTTTTATACAGACTCCGGTTAGCGAATCGGTAGTCCGGGGTCCGACGGATATCGCCGGTCTGATAGTGGACGATGATGCAATCGCCGCAGTTTATTGGCGCATCGACGGGGGAAACTGGAAAAAACTACCCGGCGAGGCGTCCTTCCAGGTTCCATTGCCCTTTGATTCTCTGGTGGATGGCGCCCATCAGCTGGAGGTGTATGCTGAGGATGCCGCAGGAAACATCGGGGAGCCCGACATCGCCTGGTTCGATGTCACCCGGCGTGAAGCCGAAGTGGTGCTTCTCAATCCGGAAGTGGGAGTGACGAACCGCAGTATCGCCGAAATCAGTGGTACGGGCAGAGATTCCAACGGTATTGCCGAAGTATGGATATCCTTCGACAACGGCCATACATTCTTTCTGGCTGAAGGATCTTCGGACTTCTCGATTTCCGGTGATGATGCAGATACGACAGCCGCCGGCGAGACAGATATTGACGAGACAGGTGCTGAGAATACAGATGCACCAGCCGCCGAAGACAATGCTTCCGGAGATGAAGAGCCTGAGCTTCCTCAGGGACCGATCATCAGGGACGAGATTGTGGAATGGCGATACGCCATGGACACCGGGGTCCTGAACGACGGCGTTCATACCCTCCTGATCAAGGTGGTTGATGGTGCCGGCGACGTGGCTCTTCTGGCCGGGCTGCTGGAAGTGGACAACAGCCTTCCCCTCCTGGCCGTTGGAGACCCCGAAGAGGGGAGTGTTCAGACCGGATCCATGGTTATGGAAGGCCGTGTGATGGATGACGGAGGTCTGGAAAACTTCAGTGTCATCATCGAGCGTGACGGTGAAGTTCTGCTTGAATACAGCGACCTTATGGACGGTGTTTTTCATATTCCCTTCGATTTTTCCGACGTTGAGGCCGGAGAAGCACTTCTCAGGGTTGAAGCTGTGGATACGGCGGGAAACAGCGTCGCGGTGAGCCGGAGTTTCATCATTGAGCCCGGGCGACGTACGGTACGGGGTGAAATTACACTTCCGGTGGAAGGAGGTCAGGAAGGACCGTTCTTTTCCCTTAATGGATTCGTGGATAACGCCCTTGATACCGATACCGCCTACCTTCTGGTGAACGGCACCGAAGCAGGTGTCCTTGAACTTGATGCCCGTGGACGTTTCGCCCGGGAATTCGCTCCCGGAGATCTGGCGGTCGGCGACCATATTTTCCAGGTGGATGTCGTTTCCGTGAATGGCGAACGAACCGAAGGCGTTTCCCGATCTTTCTCCTACCGCCCTGTTGGATCCTGGGTGACTATCGAAGGCTATCCTCCGGGCATGGCCGTCGGCAGCAGACCTCTGATGACCGGCCGTTCCGGCTTCTATTTCGAAGGGCCGCCGGAAGATGACAAGGAAGCCACCAGAGAATTTCAGAGAATCATCAAGGAAAACCGGCCCGACCGGGTGGAAGTGAGCCTGGACGGCGGTTTGAGCTTTACAAAAGCAAAGGGATCGGAGGAGTGGGAATTCCGTATCGAAACCGGCCAGATGGGAGAGGGCGACCTGCCCATACTCGTAAGGGCTCGTTTCCCCGATGGCTGGGCGTACACCAGGACCCTGCTGCGCCTGGACAAGACCCTGCCGGACCTGAAGCTCAACGAATCCGTTGCCGACGGCAGCTTCAATGGCGAACTGGTTCTCACCGGAACCGCAGCGGACGACCGGGATCTGGAGGAAGTTTCCGTTTCGGTCCGCCCCGGAAGTCAGGCCCGCTACGAGGTACCCTCGTTTATTCAGGGCATGTATTTTGACGTATCCGCTTTAGGCGCCACCTGGTTCACAGCCGGTCTCGGTGTTACCTTTTTCGATGATAACGTTAAACTTCAGGTCTCCGTCGGTTACTCTCCCGACGAGGTGTGGGTTGATGGTAAAAAGGAACCGGCTCGGGTATACGGCGCCTCTGTCGGAGCGACCCTGCTGGCCAATGTTGTTTATTTGCCCCTGGGTTATTACTGGGGACCAAATTGGGACAGGCTGTCGTTCTCATTCGCCATTGGAGCGAATTTTACTTACTTCTCCAATTTCGGCATCAGCGGGGGCGGTATGATGTCCGCGGTGGTGGCTCAGATGGAGATTCCCAAGATCAGCTTCCCCGACCGGAATTTTATCACCTATATCGCACCGTACCTCGAAGGTAAGCTCTGGTTCTTCTCATCGGATGTGAATACTACGCCCTTCTTTACCGCATCAATTGGCTTGAGACTTGGACTGCTGTAAAGGGATTGTTCCTCACACCTTCGGTGCTCCGGTA
>DAOVYP010000038.1 GCA_030635565.1 Spirochaeta sp.
AGGAACACACAGACCCCATATCAAGCCCGATGACATCCGCGGCGTTTCTTTCTTCCAGTAAAGCACAAATTTCCAAAGCGTTATTTCTTGACATATCGTCCATCGAAGTCCTTCCCCAGGATGATAGTGACATCGATTGTCTCATCCCTGTTTTCGTCTATCTGTGAATGAATCTGTTCGCAACGAATCAATTCGGCGACCCGCTTTGCCGCATCCGGGCTTCCGCGACGGTCAAGGACCACAGTCCTTTCATAGTCATTTCGCTCGGCATTCATTACCGAAGCGATGCGGAAACCATAACTTTTGTATAATTGAGCCGTTCTCGACGCCAGACCGGTAACACCGGTACCGTTCAATATCTCGATTCTGACCGTCAGCAGGTCTTCGCCGAATATATCCGATCGAACAAGGGTTTCCATGATCCGCTGGATGGTTTCTTTTATCAGCTTGCCGTCATAATAGGGAAACACAACTTCCTTGCCGTCCAGAGTCCGGCGATTGCCCAGTATTCCCTGAAAAATGAGCCGCTCGGTATCCATCGATGATATGGCGCTGATGAATGTTGCAAGACTCCTGTCGTCAAGATCAGAGTCGATGAGACCCCGGATATAGGGAAAAACTTCATCTGACAGCAGCCGGTCGCTGAGATCGCCCAGCGACCGGAGTAATGACTGAGTAATCCGGTGTTCCCTCTCGGTTCTTTCGGCGATGACTTCTCCCCGGGGTCTGTACTCGATGTAGGTTCGTGCTTTTGCCCCGTCCAGTTCGACGCCGCCGGGGGGGAACAGATATCTGACACCGTTCACCGTATCATCTACAGCTTTGGGAATGAAGACATCGATTCCTCCCAGATGATCAACAAGCCGCTCGAAACTCGAAGTATCAAGCCTTATGACAAAATCAATTGGATGCCCGAGCAGCCCGCCTACAGCCTTCCTGTACGGGTCCCAGTCTGTCGGTTCGTAAATGGTTTCCAGCCTGTCGACCCGGTCAACGGAAGACAGCAATGTACCAGTTTCATAAGGTATGGCCACGAGTGCCCCGTTCTGGGTAACAGGATGAAAATAGAGCACCTCCGTGAGTAAAGGCTTATCACCGTCATCAATGACTATGATGATGCTTAAGGTCTCTTCGCGTTTCATGGCTTCAGTGAACAGGTCTATCCGCAGAGTCAGAACGGCCCAGACAACAAGAGAGGCAATCAATATAATGATAAGAGCGAGATACCAGGCGGTGTTTTCAGGTTGTCGCATCGTTATACAGGCCTTTTTCTTCGATATATTCAGCTACTGCAGACGGCACCATCCCTTTCAAATCGGTACCTTTGCTTATATGTTTTCTCACATCCGTGGATGAATACGGCCAGAGAGTGTTCTCCAGTCTTTGACATTTGTAAGGAAAATTCACCCTGGGCCCGGAGTTCCTTCTCGCGAGGAGGATGGCGGTTTCCTCCGCCAGGTCGTCAGCATGCTTCCAGGAAGAGAATCCCCCGGCCAGATCATCACCAATAATCAGTCCCGGTCGGGAATCAATAAGTCCCGAATCTTTGAGTTCCCTGACCGTATCAATGCTGTAGGAGAAACCGCCGCGGCGAATTTCTCCATCCCAGACTTCCGCCCACTTTCTATCTTTCAGCGCCAGATTGAGCATCTCGATCCTGTTTTCATCGCTCGCCCCCCCGATAAGGATTTTGTGAGGTGGATTGGATGTCGGAATAAAAAGGATTCTTTCGTAACCGAGTTTCATCACATCTTCAGCCAGCGCGATGTGACCGCTGTGAACGGGATTGAAGGATCCTCCGAGTATCGCCGTCTTCACCTGACCGCAGTTCCCCACTCGATAAAGGCGTCGGTCAGTTCATTTAAACCGTCCCGGGTATATATCGATACACCAAACACTTTGTCATCGGGAAATGACGATATAAGAGCTGCGAGATTCTCCCCGGATTCATCCAGATCAGTTTTTGAACCTATGATAATCCTGCGTTTATCTGATAGGTGTGGGTCGTATTTTCTGAGCTCTTCCTCGAGAATCTTAACGGCATGCACGGGATCCTCTTCTCCGAGGTCGGTTAAATATGCCAGAGATCCGGACCTGCCGATATGCCGGAGGAATTTAATTCCCAATCCTGCTCCATCGGAGGCACCTTCGATGAGCCCGGGTATATCGGCGAGCACCACCTCAGTTTCACCCCGCCTGAGTACACCGAGACTGGGAACTTTTGTTGTAAATGGATATGCACCGACTTTCGAATTGGCGGCTGTCAGGGCGTTGATGAGACTTGATTTCCCGGCGCTGGGCATTCCCACCAGCCCGATATCGGCAATGAGTGCCAGTTCCAGACTGACGTCCCGTCTCATTCCCGGTTTTCCGTCCTGAAAATAGGTTGGACTCTGGTTCCTTGAAGTACGGAAATGCCAGTTACCCAGGCCCCCTTTACCGCCTGTGAAGCAGATCCACTCTTCTCCCTCAGTATCAGTGGGAAAGTCATGGAGAATCTCACCTGTTTCGGTATCGGTTATGACGGTTCCCGGAGGAACGGGGATTACTATGTCCTCACCGTCCTTACCGTGTTTTTTCCGACCCCGCCCCGGACCGCCGTGTTTAGCTGTATATGCAGTCTTACCCCGGGTATGGGCCAGGGTCGCCAGGTTTCGGCGGGTAACGAAAACGACGTCACCACCTTTCCCTCCATCCCCTCCATCGGGCCCCCCGCGGGGTACGTATTTTTCACGACGGAAGGAGGCACTACCGGCTCCACCGTCGCCGGACCGGACCTCGAAACGGGTCTCGTCGACGAAGGCGGACATACGATGTCAGCTCTCGATGACGATGGAAACCCGCTTCTTACCTTTTTTGAAATGGTAAAGAACGGTCCCCGACAATTTTGCGAATAGAGTATCGTCTTTGCCGCGGCCGACATTTTCTCCGGCATGGATGCGTGTACCCCGTTGACGGATAAGGATAGTCCCCGCCGTAACCAGCTGACCGCCGTAGCGTTTGACACCCAGTCTCTGGGCATTGGAATCGCGACCGTTCTTTGAAGAACCGCCGCCTTTTTTATGAGCCATTGTGAATCTCCTCTAAACTCACCGACATCGTTCCGGGAAATTCCTCGTTGATATCGGCCAGGGCCTGCAACAGGGTATCAGTTACCCCGCGAAGCCACTCATTCGTGTCTTCGGGGCGCCGTATTATCTCCAGGGAGAGGTCCCCCGGTACCGGCGCTGCACCATCGACTATCCATCCCGTACGTGAAGCCGTCAAGCGGGCTGCACTACGGGCCAAAAGGGTTACCGCCGCACAGGCAGGATCGGCACCGGAGGGAGCCAGGCCCGCATGACCTTTCAGGTTCATCCGGTTTAAACAACCGGCACCGTCAAGGACTACGACGATTTCAATCATCGCCTCTTCCTTAACCGGTAATCTCGTTCACCTTGAGAAGGGAGTATTTCTGGCGATGTCCCTGGTTCCGGTGATAACCTTTCCGTTTCTTGAACTTCAGCACGTTAATCTTGGTTCCCTTGACGGTTTCACCGACGGTCGCCAGAACTTTGGCGCCTTTGACGTAGGGTTGACCAATCCTGGGACCCTTGTCGCCTGAAAGCATCAGTACAGTTTCGAATTCCACCGTTTTACCGGCTTCTTCGCCGAGGAGGTCAACCTTAATCAGGCTGCCCTTCTCCACCTTGTACTGTTTGCCCTTGATTTCTACCAGAGCGTACATCGTAATTCAGACCTCAGTCATATAAAAATCGCGCCGCGTGAGCGCACCGGGCATGTATAGCATCTGCAGGGACTTATGGTCAACCGATTCCAGGCGATACCCCGCCTGAGTCCACTCCCGAAGGGCGGGGTCCGGGCTATACGCTTGAACTCCTCGCCCGGCTCCCGCCGGGCTCCGGGGTACCGCTCCTATCCCTATCGCAGCCTGACAACCTGCCGGAAAAACCTCTCAGTACAGTCTCTACATTGCCTCGATATATGGGATGTTCAGCAGCCGGAAACCGCTTCTCAATGTAATCAGCACCGCCCTGGCCAGGGCCATACGGCTGGCGGCCAGAACTGAGTCATCAGCCCTGGCGATTGGAACTTCGTGATAGTAGCGGCTGAAATCCCTGGCTATCTCGTATAAACCGGTCGCCAGAATCGAGGGGTCGAGCTTGTCGGCGGCACGGGATACCAGTTCGGGATACTCCGCGATTCTACGGATGAGTTCCCATTCGTCATCCCGGTCCAGTAATTCCGGTTTCGCCTCGGCATCTCTGACACTCCCGGAAGCCCTGGCAATCAGACTGGAGACCCGGGCCACCATGTACTGCAGATATGGGCCGGTATTACCTGTGAATGACAGGGATTCCTCCGGATTGAATATCATGTCCTTGGTCGGTGTAACCTGAAGCAGAAAATAATGAAGAGCGGCGAGGGCAATCTTCTCGGCGGTGGATGAAGCATCTCCGACTTCGTCTTCTCTACCCTTCTCCCGTATCTCGGCGAGAGCCAGTTCGGACAGTGTATCGATCAGGTCGTCTGCGTCCACCACGGTGCCTTCCCTGGATTTCATTTTTCCTTCCGGTAGATTCACCATGCCGTAGGAAAGATGTCTCAGCTTGTCGGCCCATGGGTAACCGAGTTTCTTCAGCGCATAGAAGAGAACCCGGAAATGATATTCCTGCTCACTTCCAACAACGTAAATAAGCTGATCGAAAGGCCACTCATCATGCCTGTTGATAGCGGTCCCGAGATCCTGGGTGATGTAGACGGAAGTGCCGTCCGAACGCAGGAGTACCTTCGTATCAAGATCAATATCGCTCATGTCCAGGCGAATTGAGCCGTCTTCATCTTTATAGAAAACACCGGCCTCCAGTCCCTTGAGAACTTGTTCTTTCCCGAGGAGATAGGTTTCGCTTTCCCGATAGATCCGGTCGAAACTCACGCCGGTCCGTTTATATGTAGACTCAATACCCGATAGCGCCCAGCCATTCATGGTTTTCCAGAGCTCATGGATCTCCTCATCTCCTGATTCCCAGTCCTGAAGCATTTTCCGGGCCTCTTCCTCAGCACCTTTATCTTCTTTCGCCCATTGGCTGAAACGGACGTAGAGATCTCCGACGAATCTGTCGCTCTTCACTCCCATGCTTTCGGGGGTTTGGTTTTCCCCGAACTTCCTGTAGGCCAGCATGGATTTACAGATATGCACACCACGGTCGTTCACGAGATTCACTTTCTGAACATCGGCACCCCGGGCGGCCATAATCCTGGCGCAGCTTTCCCCGAGTATATCGTTTCTTAAATGTCCCAGATGGAGAGGTTTGTTTGTGTTGGGACTTGAAAATTCCACCATCACCTTGCGGCCGGTCAATTCGGTTCCAAAACCCCATTCATCCCCTGAGGACTCAACCCTCGCCAGGAGGTCGGAAATTGCCGGAACTCTGTCGATCCGGATATTCAGATATGGGCCTGCGATGGTAACTCCGGCTTTCTCGCCACCCAGCCTGGCGGCAACTTTACCAGCCAGTACCGGCGGCGCCTGCTTAAAATCCTTTGCAAAAGGGAAAAGAGGAAAAGACAGATCGCCCATATTACTCTTCGGAGGTTTGCCGACGCTCAAACGGCTGGAGAATCCGTCGCTGTCGATTTCTGCGTCTTCCGCCAAATTTTCCAATGCGTCAAGGACCCTGGAAGTCCAAAGCTCTTTTATGTCCTTCAATCGAGACTCCTTGCAACCTGATGAGGTTCCTACAGTGAGTTAATACAATGATTTTGAGGCTCTTTCAAAAATCGTGAAATTGGTTCGCAGATAGCGAGCGAGACTCGCAGCTCGCTGCCGCCGAAGCGCAGAAAGCGCAGTGTAGCAGAGCTACATGAGCATTTCGAGCACCGCCGAACGCCGCTTGCGGGCCAAAGGCGCATTTTTGAAAAAGCCTTATCTTTCCCGGCATTCGATCATGGAACTGTCAGGGGGGTCAAGAAAGCGATCGCTTTTCCTCCAGAGACACAAGATCGGCCAGAAGTTCAGAACTGCGTTCGATGATGTTACTCACCTCCTGCAGGTTGATTCTGAAAGTGTTATGTCCCTGCCCACCGATTTCCGACATGTTGGAAAGGGTATCATAGGCTCCGCCGTTACCCTCGATGATGCCCCTGAGGAGACGAGACATCGCCTTCAGGTCACCGATTATAGGAATGACGATATTCTGACTCTCCCTGTCCAGATGTACTACCAGGTCCCTGAATCGACCAACCGTGTCATCCCCTGCGGAGGCCTCGCGACGAAGATCGCCGTGACGGATTCCATATTCTCCATCAGGATGCAGTCGATTCTCGAAGCTTCGAATTTTATCCGGTATTTTGAGGAATCGGCCGAATACCTCGTCATATTCCCGTCTGTTGTCTTTTTTATAAAACTTACCGTCAATATTGACGAGGTTCAGGGCATGGTAAAGTCGGCCCTGAAAGAGTTCCAGGAACAGAGTCCGAACAGCTGCAAAACTTGAGACATGTCTGGGTTGGATATTATCAGGGAATTCCACACCTCTATAACCTGGAATCAGGGGAATCAGATCCAGGCCCCATAATACAGTGAGGCCCCTGAGAAGTTCGGAGAGACGTTTCCGGTCGGACCACACACCGAACTGAATCCCCAGGCGTTCTCTCCAGAATGACTTGAATACCCTGAACCAGTCTTCACCGCCACTCACCGGCTGGGGTGCATACTGAATGTCTTCCGCCAGAGTCTTGAGCAGGTTGGTCCAGGGGATATCCAAATTGATTTTCCGTACGATATCCAATGCCGCCGCCGCCCGATCCATTCGATCGATAAGCTCCCTTTCAAGCCGGTTGTCGTCATCGGCTATGGTGTCCTGGAGTTCGAAAAGGAACAGGGTTTCAAGAAGAGTCGTGGAAGGCGGAGATTGGAAAGCATATAAGGCGTCTCCGAGTTCCAGCAGTGGAGCTTTCAGCTGTCTGAGAGAAGCGGATCCGCCGGCCCCATGTTCTCCGGGAGGAAAAAGATTCAGGATTCTGTCATAAGGATACCTCACCAGGGTCTTGAGCCTGGCGAGAGCCGTAGTATGAGCGATCATCCTCCGACGCCTGTCCGGAACTATGTCATCAAGGATTCCTTCGAAAATCGAATCCATCTCACGTTTTATTTCCACCGGAAGCCCTTCTGGAGACAGGTTGGAAAGGCGTTCAGGTTCCGGTTCGGTTTCGAGCCGGCCCTGTATATCCTCGAATTCAAGCTTTCCCAGCAATGCATAGAAGTCAGGCTTGTCTCCTTCCATGGCACGTATGAGAGGACGCTTGAATACATCCATAGCTGAGCGCAGTTTGGCGATGGACTGATACAACCTGGGACTCACCAGTTCTCTCCTGAAGTCGATGAGACCCGATGCAGCCCGCTCCACTTTACGCTGAATTTTGTGAAGCAGGTACTCTTCCGTAACCTTGCTTCGCCCGCGACCTGTGAAAAAACCCATGATAATAATTCGAAGCCGAGCGAAAAAAGACAGTTCGGCGAACTCCCGGTCCAGGAGTATCGGCTGATTGGCGGATGCATCGTCAAAACGCATAGGCTCTTCGTTCAAATCCTGAGTTTCGCCTATTTTCAATAATAATGCCCGCCGCTCCTCACGGGAAATTTCCCGGGCGAGGCGGTCAAAAACGGATTCCATACCTTTAGGATAGCACCATTATGCCGAGACGTCGAAAGATTGTGTCTTTGGAAGCGGATTTACTTCAACTTCACCCCTCATCCGGTAGCGGATACCATGAACCGCGGCGGCGGCGGCGCTGGTTGTTGTCGTATAGGGTATCTTCTGAGAGACGGCTTCAGTACGCATATCTTCATCCCCGATCTGACTGTACCTTCCGCTGGGAGTGTTAATCAGCAGCTGGATTCTTCCGGATCTCATGTGGTCGACGACATTGGGGTGTCCTTCATGAACTTTGAGGATGACTTCCGCAAATATCCCGTTCTCAAAGAGATAATTCGCCGTACCCCGGGTGGCGCAGATGTCAAACCCGAGATCGACGAATTCATGCACCGTCGGCAGGATGGTCTCACGATCTCTCTTGTTCACCGATACGAAAACCCGTCCATTTCCGGGGAGCGGGGAATTCACCGCCGCCTGAACCTTGGCGAATGCCTCGCCGAAGGTAGCACCGGTTCCGATGGCCTCACCGGTGGATCTCATTTCCGGTCCCAGTACAGGATCGAGTCCGGTAAACCTGTCGAAAGAGAACACGGCCTCTTTAACGGCCCAGCCGGTCAGGCAGCGGCCCTCTCCGTATCCATTTTTGTCCACGAGGTCCTGATCGGCCAGCGACTGCCCTTCCCAGACCTTAACGGCGGCACCGAGTATATCCACACCTGAGGCTTTGCTCAGGAACGGAATGGTTCGCGATGCCCGGGGGTTCACTTCGATAAGGTAGAGAATGTCATCCTTGACTGCGAATTGAATATTGAGAAATCCGATGATTTCGAACTCTATTGCGATTTTCCGCGCGGCTTCCCGCATGGCATCCAGTATCCGGGGGCTTGATTTGTACGGTGGGAATACCGCCGCCGAGTCTCCTGAATGAATGCCGGCGGCTTCGATATGCTGAAGGATTCCGCCGACATAGAGGTTTTCTCCGTCGGCAATGGCATCCAGGTCGTATTCAAACGCATCTTCAAGGAACTGGTCCACCAGAACCGGCCGTTCAGGGGACACAGGGATGCCCCGGGTCAGGAATGTCTCCAGCTCCTCCTCATTATAGGCAATCATCATGCTTCGCCCGCCCAGGACAAACGAGGGCCTGAGCAAAACAGGAAACCCGATCTGTCGGGCCAGAAGGACCACGTCCTCCCGGGTGGTTGCACTGCGATTCTCCGGTTGCCTCAGACCAATCCTTGATATCGCCTCGGCAAAGAGCTGACGGTCTTCGCTGCGGTGGATCTGTTCGACTCCGGTGCCGACGATTTCGGCTCCTGCGGTCTCGAGTTCCCGGGCCATATTCAGGGGTGTCTGACCACCCAGTTGAACAACCACCCTACGAGAATCTTCCTTAGCCAGGACGTCTTTGACATGCTCCAGGGTAAGGGGCTCCAGATAAAGCCTGCTGGATGTGTTGTAATCGGTGGACACCGTCTCCGGATTGCTGTTCACCATAATGGTTTCCCGGCCGAGTTTTCTCCAGGCCATAGAGGCCAGAGTGCAGCCGGTGTCGAATTCCAGACCCTGACCGATCCTGTTGGGTCCCGAAGCGATGATGATAACTCCCTCCGGACCGAGGGGTTCTCCTTCGTCCACTTCTCCCCAGGTTGAATAGAAGTAGGGAGTGGTCGCTTCGAACTCACCGGCACAGGTATCAACGATATGGTAGCAAGGCTTCAGGTTTTCTTTAGCCCGGAGGTTCCGGAGGTCATCCTCGACAATTCCTGCAACGGCTGCAATTCTCTTATCCGACAGTCCTGCCCTTTTCGCCTCGATATACAAAGAGACTTCAGGAATTCCTTCGGTATCGGCGATCCGGGATTCAATATCCACCTGATGAGCCATCTGATGAAGGAACCAGGGATCGAAACCGGTTTTTTCCGCAATACCTGCCAGAGCCCCCCGGCCTTCCCGTTTCAGAACCGTAAATGCCGTAAGGAGACGCCTCGGGTGGGCGCTCACAAGAATACGTTGCTCTTCGGCGGGTGAAAGATTCATCTCTTCAAATCCGTCGAATCCGGCCTCACAAGCCCGTATCGCCTTGTTCATCGCTTCAATGGCGGTCCGTCCCAATGCCAGGGATTCTCCGACGGATTTCATCTGAGTACCCAGAATACCGTAAGCTGAGGGAAACTTTTCGGTTTCGAACCGGGGCACCTTCACCGCACAGTAATCCAGAGCCGGCTCGAATGCCAACGCCGTCATCCCGGTGATTTCATTCACCACTTCATCCAGCGTGTAGCCGACTGCCAATTTTGCCGAGCCCCTGGCGATGGGAAATCCAGTGGCTTTGGAAGCCAGAGCCGAAGACCGTGAAACCCGGGGATTCATTTCGATAACCACCATGCGGCCAGTGCCCGGCTGGACGGCGAACTGGACGTTGGATCCACCGCAGTCGACACCAATCGCCCTCAAGATATCGATGGCGGCGGTTCTCATCCTCTGATAATCCCGGTCGGAGAGGGTCTGGGCCGGTGCGATAGTGATGCTGTCCCCGGTATGGGTTCCCATGGGATCGATGTTCTCGATGGAGCAGACGATGACGGCGTTGTCGGCCCGGTCCCTCATCACCTCAAGCTCGAACTCCTTCCAGCCGATGAGGGATTCCTCAATCAGCGCTTCGCCTGTTGGACTTTCACGGAGAGCCTTGTCCACCAGAGAATCAAATTCGTTCTCCTTGAAAGCAATGGAGCCGCCCATACCGCCAAGGGTGAAGCTGGGCCGGATGATGATTGGAAAACCGGTTTCCTTCGCCTTCACCCTGGCGGCCGCGATACTGCGGCAGGAGGCGGACCCGGGTGATTCGAGGCCCAGTGATTCAACAACTTTCTTGAATGCCGAACGGTCTTCCGCTTTCTTTATGGATTCGCTCGAGGCTCCGATTACCTCGACGCCGTATTTTTCCAGAATCCCCAGCTCCTGGAGCTCCAGGGTGAGATTCAATGCTGTCTGCCCTCCCATCGTGGAGAGCAGTGCGTCGGGCTTCTCTTTCCTGATAATGGCTTCAACGTATTCGGGTTTCAGCGGCTCGACGTAAATGCTGTCGGCGATTCCCGGAGTTGTCATCACAGTGGCGGGATTCGGATTAACCAGAACCACCCGATACCCTTCCTCCTCCAGTGCCCGGACGGCTTGAGTTCCGGAATAATCAAATTCACAGGCCTGTCCGATGACGATGGGGCCTGAACCGATAATCATGATGGTATCAATATCCGTTCTCGCCGGCATGCATTACCCCTTGAGAGTGTCGAGAAATGTGTCGAAAACCCAGGCCGAATCAACCGGTCCGGGGGCCGCTTCTGGA
>DAOVYP010000206.1 GCA_030635565.1 Spirochaeta sp.
AATCTATGTTCAGAACGACAGGCAGGAACTCTACGCCGTCACCCCCGGCGGGACCGGCCGCTGGAAACTTCACATGAGAACCGAGCCGGCTGCACTTCCGGCGGCAGCCCCTGACGGCAGGGTGATATTACCCCTGATCGGGGGGCGTATTGTCTGTGTCTCCCGACACGGAGTCATTCTCTGGAGCCTGGATGAAAGCGCTGAGGCTTCGGCTGCCCCGGTGGTCACGGCGGACGGGATGGCGTGGATCCCCCTTACCGACGGCCGTATCATCGCCCTGGACTTCTGGGGAGAAGAAATTGCAACTGCTTCCATGAGAGGGGCCGTATCCATATTGGCCCTGGACGGTTCCGGGAGAATCTGGGCCGGCGGCTTCGACGGCAGGGTATCGGTGTTCCCGGCAGCCGGAGACGAGGATACCGCATTTGGTATTATCGACCCGGAATTCGAGGTCCGGCCGGCTTCTTCCAGGGTAGCGGCGATTCTGACGGACCCCGAAGGAGGAGGACGTGTGTTTCTGGCCGACGGCAGTTCAGTGTTATACAATCCCGAGGGACATGAGACCGGACGGGAGCACATCGCCGTCAGTGGTGGAGCGCCGTCGGCCTCGGCGGACGGAACAATTTTCGTGCCGGCATCCGACGGCAGCATCCGCGTCGTGTACCCCGATGCGGACTCCGTTATCGATTCGGGCGAATTGCGGGGTAAATCGGTACTGGCGGAGCCTCTTCTCACAGACGAGGGAATGTTGATTGCCGGTGGTGGAGACTGGATTCTCTATGCCTGGAAGGCCGGTATTCCAGGTTCGGGTTGGCGCCAGTTCCGGGGCGGCCCAAGAAGATCGGGTACCTTTCCGGCGGTTCCGGTAGTCACCGACCGCAGGGAAGCCCGGCGGGATGCTGGTTTTTTTTATCGGGAGAGGATGGCCGTATCCGACGATCTTGCCGAGAGGATGGCACTTCTGGAGGAACTGGAATCCTATCCCGATGATCTCGCCATGCGTCGGGATCTGCCATGGGTTGATCTGATACTGGAAGACCTTGTATCCGTGGGGACCATTCGATTTGTAAATCAGCAGAATGAGGCCCTTCAGTCTCATCCGACGGTCCGGGCTTCCGCTTATCTCCTCATGGCTCGCGGGGAGGATTTCAGGTCCCGGGGACTGATTCTGGAATGTCTGAGACATGAGAGCGATTCTGTGGCCCTGGCTGCGGGCTTCCGGGCCCTGGGCTACATCGGATCAGACTGGGACGGGGCTTCGATGCGTATTATCGCCCGGCGTTACCGGGAATTCATGCCGGCTGATGAACATCTCACCCTTGAAACCGCCCGGGCACTGGCGGATCTGGTGCGGTACAACGGTGATTTGAGTGATCCGGCCGGTTATTCCCTTATGGATAATCTTCTGAACAGCAACCTGTCCCGTAGTGCCCGGGAAGAGCTTATCGCCGTAATACGGAAGGTTGCGGGTTTATAGATTCATAAAAAAAAACGGGACAGCCGGTGGGCCGGTGACTATAATTTCAATCAAGGAGTCACCGAATGACCCGAACCATCCATTCGCGTTTGTTTTACCTTCTCGTTATATTGCTGATCGTTTGCAGTTCCCTGTGGGCCGAAGATGTCCGGGTAGACCGGGATGAACTGGCGAGTATCGGAGATCAGTCCATAAAATTCATCAATTATGTCGGTCCGCATGAATTCATCAATACCCTGGATCAGATTCGCGGTATCGGACGTTCTCTTGGTGCCGAAATAACACCTCAGGTATCGGGAGAGGCCTCCCTCGGCGGCAAGTACCGTGTTCTCCACATCGTAAATCCGGAGATTGAAACAGGTCTGGATGCCGACATATTCATTATCGAAGCCAGTGCCGCGGTGGACCACATCAACAACATGAGAACCATCATTGCCGGATACCTGGAAACCACCTATGGATTTTCCGCCAGGGATGCTTACCTGGTCGCCGAGTTTGTCACTTACTACAACGCCGTTTATCGCGGAGATATGGAAATGGTGATAGACCGTTACAAGGGTCCGGTGGTTGATGCTCTGGATCCGGAAAAAATTGGCCTGGACACCCATTATTCCAACTGGCCGGGAAAAACTCAGATGTTGATTCCGCTGAGGAGTGCAGGTCTGGTGGTGGATACCGGGGCCATCACCGAAGAGGAAGTCATCGATGAGATGCGAAAAGAGGATGATATGGGCCTCGATTCCCGCCGTGACATGGTGGAACTCCGGGAAGAGGAAATTGACAAAGAACAGGTGGAGCTGGATGATCGCCGGGAAGAAGTCGAGAAGCAGGATGAAGCTGTAAGTGAAGAACTCGAAGTACTCGAAGAGAAAGAACAGGCCGGTGAAGAACTCAGCCCTGAGGAAGAAACATTAAAAGAAGAGCTCGAAGACGAGAAAGCGGCTGTCGAGGATGAGAAAGCGGCTGTCGAGGAAGAGCAGAAACAGATCGACGAGCGAACCGAAGAGGTCCTCGAAATGAGGGACGATATCGCCGAGGACGAGAATAAGCGTATGGAGGAGTCGGAGAAGGAAGCTACCTTCACCTCGGCGCCTCTGGTGACGCCGGTCTGGTTCCTCATGGTGGACGATGAAGGCGACGGCATTCCATTCGGTCGGGTGGTGATGTACAACCTGGAGGACGGCAAGCGTCTTGCGGTCAGCAATGTCACTGCCGTCCGGGGTCGTTCCATGGCAATACTTCCCGATTCCCTTCTGGTTATCGCCGGTAAAGAGAGTGGTAATGCCAAGGTGAGGCTCATGCTGCTCGATCAGAAAACCCTTGAAACACAGAAAGAGGGGTCCCACGACGTATTCCCCGGGTCTCTCATGACGGTAAAGGGAAGTGATATTTACCTCATTACCACGGATAACGGCGAATGGCGCCTGGGTAAATTCAACACATCTCTGGACAGAACCGCAGTGAGTGAGGTTGCAGTCGAACCCTGGACTTCGATATCATTTGACGGAGTATCCCTCTTTATACAGGGAGCGACCGGTGAAATCCTCAAATTATCGGCTTCCACCCTCAAGGAGGAAGCCCGACTGGAGTAAAATCTCAAGTGAACAACAATCCTCTTCAAGGCCGTACATTGGCGGTAGCCGGTGACCTGAGCGTCGACGAGCAGCGTTATCTTTACAGGAAAACCCGGGCCCTGAAAGAGGCCTGGCGGAACGGCGGAGATATGGATCAATTTCGTATTCACGATCCCGAACTCGGTGTTTACCTGATGTTTCTGGAGGTTTCGACCCGAACCAAGGAGTCGTTCCGTAACGCCGCATCCTTTCATGAGGTTAAGCTCAATGTATTTGACGCCTCCACGTCATCTTTCAAAAAGTCTGAAAGTCTGGTGGATACCGTCAAGATGCTCTTCGGATACAGCCGACGTTCCATCTTCGTGATGCGAACCAAAATGGAAGGAGTCTGTCGGGCTCTGGAAGAGCAGATCGGCGCTTACGCCGATCGACTGGGCCGGGAACGGCCGGTGTTTATCAACGGCGGTGACGGACGTCATGAACATCCAACTCAGGAATACCTCGATCAGCTTACCTTCCTGGAACGAAAGGGCTGGGACGAATCCCATATCCATGTGGCCCTGATCGGCGACCTTCATCATGGACGTACCATCCATTCCAAGGCCGATGGACTGAAGGCTTTCCATTCCGTGAAGGTGGATCTGGTGGCTCCGGTAGAACTTTCGCTGCCCCCTTCCTACAAGTCACGGATGGAGGACAACGGTTTTGAAGTGACCGAATGGGAGAGTATCGAAGAATATCTCTCAGGGAATGATGTCAGCGATATCTGGTACTTCACACGACTGCAGCTTGAGCGTATGAGTGATGAGGTGCGTGAACGTGAAACGGAGCTCCGTCGTGCGGTGACTTTCAAGGAGCGGTTTCTGACCCGACTGCCCGAAGAGACGAGGTTTTTTCATCCCCTGCCCAGGCACCGTGAGAAGCCTGTCATTCCATCCTTTCTGGATTCAACACACCTGAATGGTTGGGACGAGCAGAGTATCAACGGCTATTTCACACGAATTATTGAACTGGCCATGGTAGCGGGAAAAATCGGGTCAGATTTCGATGGTGAATCTCCAGTCATATCTGAGAAGGACGAAACCTTCATCAATGAAATCCCGGTCACCCGAAAAACAAGCGTAAAAGACCGTTTCAAAGTGGGTATCAAGCCCGTGGAAAACGGAACGGTTATTGATCATATCGCCAAAGGCAAGCCCGTGGAAGAAATCTGGAACAGGGTGGACAAAGTGCGTCGGACTCTGAAACTTAACGTTCGCAGTTCCCACGGTGTCTTCCACACCAACAATCCGGATGATTTCAAAGGAATTGTTTCTTTGCCCGATATTCTGGAAATCAGCCATACGGAATTAAAAAAACTGGCTGCGGTTTCCCCTGAATGCACCCTGAATATCATCAGGGACAGCTCGATCATAAAAAAATATCGGCTCAGCATGCCGCCGAAAATCTACAAGTTCAACGAGATTTCCTGCAAAAATCCCGAATGTGTCACTTATCCCGGGGCATATCAGCACGTGCCGCCGTTCTTTTATCGAACCCGGGGGGAAACCTTCACCTGCCGGTATTGCGGCCGGCGTCATGCGTATGGAGACATCTGGGACATCTGATAAGGGCGAACACGTGTCTTTGGCCCGTATGCCGCGTTGGAGCAATGCTCGAAGTGCTCATGTACCTGTCGGTACACTGCGCCTTCTGTGCTTGCTCCGCCTTGCCTACGGACCAAATCCACGTGTTCTTGATGTTGGCCGCTGACTTGGCGGCTGATACTTTCGTCTTTGGGGCCTGGGTTGTGTCGGGGTGATGCTCGAAAGACTTCAGGTTGCATGGCCGAGCAGTTCGCGGAGCGAACGACCAGGCCTGTGTGCCTTTGGCACACTTGCTTTCTGCGCTAGTCCAGGATATTTGAAGTATTGCTGCTGCTGCTCGATGTATCGCGATCCCTGTAGGGGTCGCGGCTGCCGTCGAGATACAGGGGGTCAAGACCGAG
>DAOVYP010000389.1 GCA_030635565.1 Spirochaeta sp.
CGACGATGCCGAGGAAATCTGGGTTACTGGAGACTATTCTCCCTTCGAGACCCTGAGCAGCATCGCTGACAAGTATAAAACCATCGTTCGCGAGGCCACCCGCGGTAAGGGAAACGAAAGCGAAGACCTCAACATCACTCTGCTGAGATTACCCCGAATTGTGACTCGTTTCGTCTTCTGGATGTTCGGAAAGCTTGATTGGTGGAACATGCTGCCGGCATCCCTTATGGAGGGATCGCCCTTTCACGGATCCGTCTGCCTTACCAACGTGGGCAGCGTCGGTGTGGAAGCTCCCCAGCACCATCTGTTTGACATGGGAACCTGCGGTCTCTTTGTTTCGGTTGGTATCGTCCGGCGGGAGTGGAAGCCCGATTCCAAAGGGAATATGAGGCAGCGGGACCTGGTGAAGGTTGTGTATTCCTATGATGATAGAATCTGTGACGGCATGTACGGCGGCCGAACCATTGTCTTGATTAAGAAACTGACCGAGAATCCCGAGGAACTCCTGGAGGTACCCGAACTGACGGCGGTCCAGTTGGAGGCCTTGATGCTCAAGGATTATCCCCCTTCCATGTCCAATACTCCCGAATCCGGCTAGGAAGAGAAACATCCAGAGCGCATTTCTGCCTCTTCCAGGTCAATTCAGTGTGATTTTCAATGTTACGGGCTGATGGTCGGAATATTGGAATCCGAGAGCCAGGCCTTTGACTTCCATCATCTTGATGTTCGGTGAAATCAGAAATTGATCAATAACGGTAACCGGAGATGCTTCGGGGGCGTACGGCTCTTTCACTCTCCGATTGGTTGGAACCGAGGAATCATAAGCCCAGGTCCAGGATGCCGCAGGATAAGATGGTTCGATATAGGTCAGATTCTCCTGATCGAACCTTTCCGGATTAAAGAGAGGCTCCAAACCGGATGGGGATTGATTCCAGTCTCCCCCGACAACCACATAGTTTCCCCTGGAATATTCATCCAGAAGAAACTGCCGCAGGTATTCCATCTGTCCGAGCCTCAGCGACCCGTCGTCATAAGCGGAATTATGAGTGTTGATTACCAGTAGCTCTTTACCATTTTCCACCGGGAAATAATTCACCAGAAAACAGCGGTCGAGCATGTATAAACTGACCGGCCATGCATAATTACCGGGGAAACTGTATCTAGTCACCTTCTTCGGGGTCTGAGAGGATAATGTCTGAAGACCTGATTTCACCTTTCCCATTGGTGACTTCAACGGTACAGGTACGAACCAGACATTATAATTCATTCCGAATGAGCTGTGGTATTTCTGAAATGCACCGGCAATCAAGTCATATTCGTTTATTCGATAAGATCTTTTCGATCGCTGGTCTACCTCCTGAAGCAGGATGTAGTCAAAATCACCAAACTGACCCAATGTTTCGAGAATACCATTAAGATTCTCAATAACGGCGGCTTTTACAGGCCTGACATTTTTTCCACCGTCATAAAAGAAATCCATGGAGGAATCCAATCCGCCGTATCCGATGTTCCAGATAACCAGCGAGAGTTCGGAATCAAGAGCGACCGTACCCGGGGATACGGAAGTGAAAACTGTTTCTACAGGTTCCGGACGGTAGTCATTCATGGTGGAGAACAGCAGAAACAAACCAAAAAGTGCGATCAGCGGGACAAAGATCGCAAGTAATATCTTTATAAACTTCATAATACCCAGTATATCTTAACAAAATGATGAGTACACAACAGATCATCCAAGAACCTCTTGAGGAAAATTGTAAGGATACATTGCAATTAGTGGATTTCCTCCAATATTACCGGAACCCATGTCGTTTCATGAATCGCAAATGAAAACCGCCGGTTTACCGCTCTTGAAAATTTCAGGTTATCCGGAGTATGAGTATAGGGTGTGTTTTTACCCCGATTTCTTTGGGAAATCGTCATACAGAGAGGCCATAATTGAAAACAAGCTACCTCTTCCCCGGACAGGGAGCCCAATATCCAGGGATGGGAAAAGATCTATATGAATCGAGCGATGAGGTTCGCCTCCTTTTCCATGAAGCATCAGACATCGGTAACAGGGATTTCGCGAAGCTTCTATTCGAGGGTTCGGAGGACGATCTCAAAGCCACCGACAATACCCAGATCGCCATCACCCTCGTAAATCTGGCATCGTCACAGGTACTCCGGGAGCATGGGATTGATCCCCACTCATGCGCCGGTTTCAGTCTCGGTGAATTCTCAGCACTCCATCAGGCCGGCATCCTTTCCCGGCACGATGTCCTCACTCTCGTGAACAAGCGGGGGGAATTGATGGAAAAGGCCAGCCGTCGTCTGGATTCTCCGGATGGATCACCGGGTATGATGGCGGTTCTCGGGCTTGATATCGACGAGGTGAGTGCCGCTCTCGGAGATACCGAATCAGTTTTCATCGCCAATCACAGCAGTCCGAATCAAGTGGTTTTATCGGGAACAGACAAGGGATTATCGATTGTCGAATCCCTGCTGGATGAAGCCGGTGCCCTGAAAATCGTTCGTCTCAAGGTCTCAGGTCCGTTTCATTCCCCACTGATGGATGAAGCCAGGGTGGGATTTTCTGAATTCATCTCCGGCATCCGGTTCTCCGATCCTGTTATTCCTGTCTTTGCCAATGTCACCGGTCAGTCGTTGGAAAACGGCGATGAGGCCCGGAAATATTGCCTGGAGCAATTTGTGTCTCCGGTCCGCTGGGTGGCATGTGAGCAGGGGATTATGGATACTTCTCCAGATCGAGTCCTGGAAACCGGTCCCGGTAAAGTCCTAACCGGTTTGTGGAAAACACTGCGAAACGGTTTGAGGTGTAAACCGGCGGGGACTCTGGATTCCATCGACAATATTGAGTAATAAATACAGGAAGATAAACAATGAGTAAAAGAGTCGTTATAACTGGTATGGGAACCATCAACCCGTTGGGCGATACCCTTGAGGAGTATTACACCAATTTGATGGCCGGAAAATCCGGTATGAAGAAATGGACTTCCATCGATCTTTCGGAGGTGGAATGTAAAATCGGCGGGGATCTGGGAGATTATGATTCCCTCTCTGCGCTGGAAAAATACAAGGATGCTTTGGGTCCGGAACGTTTCAAGGTTGTAAGGAGATTGTTCCG
>DAOVYP010000003.1 GCA_030635565.1 Spirochaeta sp.
GAGGTAGAGCCAAAGACACTTTTCCGCCCCTTTGGTGAGTATGAGATTATTACCTTGAATCTTTCCACGGATCTTCGCGGGCAGAGACATACGGCCTTTGTCATCGATTATGACATTGAATTGTCCCCAAATTCCTGATAATCCCACTATTTTCTACATCTCCCCACTTTTTCCCACTCCTCTCCATCGTATCGCCGGTGAATTCTATCGTCAATCAAAGGGAGACAGAAAACGGACATACCGTTATCCAGGTGACGGAAAACCACTATACGTATGACGGGGTTTGTTGGAAAAACGGGTATTTCAGCCTTGAAATGCGATCATTCGTTCAAAAACAGGCCGATTGTATTAGAATATATTCTGTGGGGGAATTGGTGGAGCGTAGAGATACGGTCGTGTTAAGCGGGGATCTCAGAACTATGGAAAAACGCATGAAAACCAGGAATATCCTGGAGGAGAAATGGGAATCCGGTATAGAGAATCTGGATGTCGATTTGTCTGAAGTCACCGCCATGGACTTCGACTCACTGACGGAGC
This sequence comes from Spirochaeta sp., assembly GCA_030635565.1. Lineage (GTDB taxonomy): Bacteria > Spirochaetota > Spirochaetia > DSM-2461 > DSM-2461 > UBA2779. The sequence goes on from DAOVYP010000003.1 coordinate 538, forward strand.
TCCTGAAAATTCGAAACCGATTTCTTCAGGCAGGTACAAAAGTTGAACTGAAGAACATACCGTTGCGGATCAGAAGGATTATGCAGATATTTCGTGTCCCGATCTCCGGGGGATGACTACAGCCGGCGTTTCCGGAAAATCCGGTAATCGATATCCTTGAAAATATTGTTCCGTTTCTCGAGTTTAGTAAGCCACTCGGTTTTAACCGTATTGCGGCAGAGGCTTTCATAAATCCTGTTGAAATTACTGATGTGACTTTTTACCCGACGTTCGGCATAAGGCACTGTTGTCCCCGTTTTAATGATAAACGGCCAGTCAGAAGCCTGGGACAGGAGTAATTCTCTTGCGGCCTGATTCAGTGTTCGAAGCTTCAGGCCCTTTCCATCCGGAAAGCGATCCACCAGCTCACCCATACGTTCGACTATTTTATGGGTATGGCGGTATATCCAGTCATTTGAACCATCAAGCCATACCTGGCCGTAACCCTTGTCGCCCCAACTGGAAAACGCCGGGCGGGTTACTTGCAAATGGGGCCAGACATGCAGGTACTCGCTGGGAGTCACCTGCATAAGTTTATGTTCTGTAGCATGGAACTCACGGAAAAGTGCATCCAGGAAAATGGGACCTTCAAACCACCAGTGTCCGAAAAGCTCGGCGTCAAAAAGACCGACAATCAGCGGTGGCCGGTCCATGAGCTCTGAGATGGTATCGCATTGGCGAATACGGTTCTGCAGGAATGTCCGGGCGTCAATTCGAGCCCTGGCCAGTCCTTTCTCAGGGTCGTATAGTTCCTTTTGATCCGTATCGCCGGTGATGGCATGATATTTAAAGCCCGTATTCACCCGATTGCCGGCATCGATAGCGTACGGTGCGATGTACTCTTCGGGAAGATCAAAACCGATATCCCGGTAAAATTCCCGGTAATCCGCATGTCCCGGAAAACCAGCCTGAGCCGACCAGATGGCGTTTGACGCCGCTCGGTCTCTGCCGAACACGGCAATACCGTTGGGGGTTCGCAAAGGAGCATAAACACCGTATTCGGGCTGATCATCGGCATGAAGAACTCCATGGGCGGATGAGAAAAAATACTTGATGCCGTAGGGCTTCAGAAGATCTTCGAGGCCGGGAAAGTAACCGCATTCCGGCAGCCAGAACCCCTCAGGCATGGCTTTGAACAGTCGATCGTGATTTTCCAGGGCGATGATAACCTGATTCCTGATCATTTCGGGAGATTCCCGATACATAGGCAGGAACGCATGGGTGGCTGTCGTCGTTATCAGTTCGAGATTGCCGAGTTCATGAAAGTGGCGAAAACCTTCAAGAATATTGCCGTCGTAAAAATCCAGAAAATCTTTCCGATTGCTCCGGTAGAGATCACGGTACATTCCGGCCACTTTCAAACCGGCTTCATCACCTGCCAGACGAATCAGCTCTCTCTCGTTCAGTTCGAGGAGACGGTCGAGATGTTTGACATAACGCTCGCAGAGGAGATTATCCTCCAGCATCGAAGTCAATGTGCAGGATAGGGAAATTGTGAGTCTGAACGGAATCCCGTCCCGTTCCAGACCGCGAAAAACCCTCAGAAGAGGCAGATAGGTTTCAGAAAGAGCTTCAAATAACCAGTTTTCCTCGAGAAACCGATCATATTCCGGATGACGGACATAGGGGAGATGGGCATGAAGGACCAGTGCGGTCAACCCTTTACTGTCTTCGATACGACTTGCCATGCTTATCGTTTCTCCACTTCCCCGGCAATCGTCAAGATGCGTTGAGGGCTGTCAGTTTCAAGATATTCGGTCCCGGGAAACGATCCGATATCCGTCGAAGAACCGGATAGCTTTATCAGAAGATCGCGATTGGTATTTTCCTTCCCGGGAAACTGAGCGACATAATCCCGGGAACTCTCGATAATATTGGACCGGACGATCAGCGCTTCTTTTTCACCCAGCAAGGCGAATATTTCAATACCGTAAAACGTATCTTCACTCGGTAGATTGATATAACGGCGTAAATCACCGAACTGGATGGGGATATCGAACCAATCGACAGAAGAATCATTGCCCCAGTCCGGAGCGGCCAGTTCAGTAACCCTCAATATAAGTCCGGAATACTCTCTGTTCTCTTTCAACTCATCCAGGACCCGATCTTCGATATCCCAATAGCAATAGACCCAAGAAGGGTCACGCAGCATCAATACCAGGCGAGTTTCCTGATATCTGTCGGGAAGTTCGACATTATCCCCGAAATCGAGAAACAATTCCTGATCCTGGCTGACAGCGAATTTCTTAGCCTCAACCTGAATCGTGAGATTGTTGTTTCCTTCACGATCAAGACGCTCTTCTTCGAGAGCTTCAAAAATCACGGAAACCAGGGATTCCTTATCCATATCCTGCAGGACATTGATATTGCCCTTATCTGCGATATGGGATAATTCGTTGTAACTCAGGGATCGAAGCCTGTCTTTTGTCATTAATACTCCGCAAGGCGACAAGCACAGTCAGGATTGACGGGTTGGAGGCATCCTAGGAAACTTACAGATACAGTGTCAATAGGCGGAATCCTTACTCGCGTGAAAAGGTAATAATAGTAATGATGAAAAAATATGTAATTCTCCACGGTCATTTTTATCAACCCCCCAGGGAAGATCCCTGGTCCGGACTGATAGAACATCAGGATTCAGCAGCACCATATTTCGACTGGAACCGCCGGATAACCGCCGAATGTTACGCGGCATGCGGTGCCAGCCGTATTCTCGACAGTAACGGAGCCATCCTCTCAATACTGAATAACTACAGATACCTCTCATTCAATTTCGGCCCCACCCTTCTGTCCTGGATGGATAGCAACGCCCCGAAAACATATCGACGAATTCTGGCTGCCGACCGTGAAAGCATCGAACGTCTTGGATACGGCAATGCGGTCGCCCAGGGATATAACCACACCATACTTCCCCTGGATGAGCCGAAAGATGCTCTGACCCAGATACGATGGGGGCTCGCCGATTTCTCACACCGTTTCGAACGAGATGCCGATGGGATGTGGCTCCCTGAGTGTGCAGTAAATTATAGTGTGATCGACAAACTCATCAATGAAGGTATGAAATATGTCATTCTTTCTCCCTGGCAGGCCCATTCGCTTAGAAACGATAAAGGGGAGTGGAAAGCCCTCAATGACAAGCCGGCCCCTTCCGACAGGCCGTTTTACATCGACAGACCCGGCGGACGCATTGCCGTATTCTTCTACAATCCGGATCTTGCCTCGGGAATTTCCTTCGGGCATCTGCTGAGATCCCGTGAGGGATTCGAGAAAGCCCTTCGTGACGCTTTGGCCCGGTCGGATGCCCCCATGGTATCTATCGCAACCGATGGTGAGATTTATGGTCATCATGAACCTTACGGCGACATGTGTCTGTCCGCTCTGATTGATCATCTCGGGTCCGATTCGGATCTCATATTCACCAACTATGCCGCATATCTTGATGCGAATCCGCCTGCTCTGGAGGTGAAACTTCGTACCGGTGACGAGCATAGGGGTACGTCCTGGAGCTGTGTTCATGGTGTGGGCCGTTGGATGAGAGACTGTGGCTGTTCCACAGGAGGTAAAGAAAACTGGAATCAGGCCTGGAGATCTTCATTGAGGGAGGCCTTCGACGGACTGCGTATGGAAGCGGAACCTGTATGGACAGGAAAGGTCGAGGCCCTGACCGGTAAGGATGCAAGGGAAGTTCTCGATTCATATGGAAAAGTTCTCTCCGGGGCCGAGGAGCCTCATGTTTTCGCAATGAGGATACTCGGGGAGGGTGCATCAAGGTCAATTGCACAGGATCTGCTCATCATGCTGGAAGGAGCCAAATTCCTGCAATTCATGTATACCTCCTGCGGCTGGTTTTTCTCAGAATTGTCCGGGATAGAACCTGTACAGAACATGAGTTTCGCATATCGGGCGGCGGAATTGATTGACTCTGAAGGCACAGCAAAGCTGACCGCAATTTTGAACACCCTGTTATCCCGCGTTGAAAGCAATCTCAGCAGTATGGGAAACGGCTCGGATCTGCTGAGAGGGCTGATAATCCCGAAGTTTCCAACCGAAGTAAAAGCGGCCGCCCTCTTTCTCTGGAGAAATCTCTACAACCTGCCGGGAATGGATAAATCCCGCTGGGGAACCTGGGAGGGTCGGGGCATCACACGAAGGATTGTCGGGACCGGGGAGGAAAGACTGAAACTGGAAGGTGATATTTCATATACTGAGCTATCCACTCTCCGTCATTTTAAATTTGAATTCCGGTCCCATATCGACAGCAGGCTATTCAGTCCCTCAATCGATATATTGATGGATTCGGAATGGATATCGGTCCCCATCAGTGCCATGCCGACGGCATTACGCATGGAAATTCAAAAAAAACTGCTCAATGAATCTGAGATGGACCTTAAGGGGTTCCTGGGATCCACCGCTTCTGAACGACTACTGGACCTGATGATTGTCCAGGCTCTGGATCTTCCCTTCGGTGCATCGGGTTGGCAGAGCCTTGAGCTTTCACTTCATTACGGACCCCTTCTGATTCTGGATCAACTGGAAAAATTACCGGCAGACAGCTGGCCGAAACTTCTGGAATCCATGGATGAGATTCTCACCCATTGCGAATCCAACGGCGTTGATACCAACTTCGGATCACTGGAATACCTCTCAGGCAGACTCGTCTCGCGGATAGCCGGTAATCTGCAGCTGCAAAGCAACCGACAGAATCTGGAGCAGCTTGTGAATTTTCTGGAAATAATCCAGCTGCATGGCCTGCACCCATTAAAACCGACTGTTCAGAATGCCGTTTATGGGCTGCTTGAAAAGAGATTTAATTGTGCTGAAAATTCGGATGAGATCGAAGGTGAATGCCCCAGCAACGAAGATCTGATCGATCTGGCCAGACTTGTAAATATCAATCCGGAACGTTTCACTTGAGTTGCTTATCGCGGTTTGCGAGCCACCATCAGTACAACATCACCAAAATTCCACTTTTTGGCCAGCTTGTCGACGGGCTTTTTCAACCAGGCCGGGGATATGCCGACAGCCAAACCTCCCCAGGTCTTCACAGTCTCCACTTTCAACCCTGAATTGCCCAGAAGTCTCGATAGCGTACGCTTGTTGAACAGTGTAACGTGATCCAGGATTGCAGAGCGCCATGAAGATCCGAAAAGTTTTGCCTGCATGCCGTCCGTAGAAGGCGTGACACAAATAAAAACACCGCCGGGCATAAGCAGCCTGGTCACTTCATTGGTGAAAGCGGCCGGGTCGTCAACATGCTCGATTAGATGCGAGGCGTGGATAACGGAAAATCCGGCATCGGTGAACCCGGCTTCTTCCATCGGCGCCGCCTTGATATTAACGCCATATACCCTGTTACCATATTCAACTGACTCACGACAGAGTTCTGCACCTGCGGTTTCCCAGCCTGACTGTTTGAAATGCCGGAGTAGCCGGCCGGTCGCGCAGCCAACATCGAGTATCCGCCGTTCTTCCGGCAATGTCGGGACGATGTTCTCAAAGAATCCCGCATCCTTCAGTCCCAGCATCATCAGAGTGAAAAAGGATTCTTCATTCTCAATCTCATAGGTAAAATATTCTGCGTCATATCTGGCGGCCAGAGCATCACGGACAGGTTGAGGATTCTGAATTATAAGGCCGCAGTCCAGGCATGAAACGAAAGAGGCACCTTCGATTTCCCATTTATTCCGGAATTCCCCACTGCCGCAGACAGGACAGCTGATAATCCGGAAGTCTTCCCCTTCGGCAGGGGTTTTAGAAAATGTTTTCATCGGACAGAGAGGCTCCATGACCCGGAGACAACCCGACCGGTTTCGTCCCGCAATCTCAACTCCAGGGTTCCTTTCCCGGCATTCAGAAGAACATCCCGGAACCATACCTGCCCGTCGGGATTATATATAAAATCGTACGATCTCGGATCCGGGATTTCCATGACAATGCCCTCGTCGGATTCAGCCATGGCATCGAAGCGTAAACTCCCAATTCGTTCTCCAACCCAGAAAAGGGAAATTTCCACGGGAATGGCTCGACTGCCGTCGGAATAAACCTCATTCACGATGATGATCCATCGACCAGGCGTCAGCTGCATTCCATCCCGGATATCCAGACGGTCACTCCCCCTCATCATTTCAACTTGTCCGATTGAAACAGGGGGCATATCATTCCTTGAGGGAAGCAGGGAAATCGGATCGACAATGCGGGAGCGCTCCACATCCGTTATCTCAAATATCCAGACATCATTACCGGCATATCCCAACCACTCACCACCGGAGACATGGTATTTCAAGTCCGGCCTCCGCTCAATGCCGCGGTATGAAGACCGGAAACCGTCACTATGCTCCAGAACAATGAGACCTTCTCCCGGTACTGAACCCGGAGGATTCCCGGTATCGGCAATCCAGATTACTTCACCGCTGCTCCAGGCGGAAATCCGCTGACCCTCTGAACTGAATGATAAGCCACGGTTGAAATGACCGCTTTGAGCAGCACCGAATGGCTCCTGCACATTGACTGATTTATCCGGCCACTCCCTTGCACCCACAGCTGCGGGGAAAAAAGTAAGCTGTAATAAAATGAAAGGTACCAGGCAGATACGACAGCTCATTTTCATTGTACCGAAAACTCAAGGACACCGAGATTGTCACTGCCGATAACAAGGGCATAATTACGGTCCCTGAGAATACCTGTCGTATCAATCGGCAAGCGACTTTCAAATAGCGTTAAATCATGTCGAGATAATATTTTAACTATTACATCATCTTTTTCCCGGCCAAGAAGAATCAGGGTATCGGTCATAAGGTTATCCAGCCAGCCGACAAGCCTGCCGGAGAGCTCAATGGTTTGAATCACATATCCATTCAGGTTCACTGCCGTAACAAATCCGTCGCTTTCATAAAGGATCTGTCTGTCATCCCGGACAAATCCGATGGGTACCGATCGCCGGAAATTCGTTTTGGTGTTATGGTGTGCTACCGGTCGGAAACCGTTCTTTCGTTCTTCCAGAAGGATAAACCTCTGAGGTTCCAGGCCGGAAATCAAGGCGATTTTCGAACCGTTGCTTGACAGCGCCCCACCGTAGATTGCTTCCACTCGGCTTCCGCCGGGGCTGTAGCCCAAAAGCAGTTTCCCTGAGTCATCGATTAATTGTACACGTCCGTCCAGCAGCCCTACCAGAGTTCTGCCTTGTCGACCATCCAGAACAGTCACCGGTGAAATATATTCCATTCTCCACATGATCCGTCCACTGGTCGGGTCAATCTTCAACAAGACCCCCGCATCGTCCCTGTAGAGATACAGATTTCCATTACGGGAGACAGGAAAAGACGAGTCAGGGATACGGGCAATCAGGCGGCCATCGGGTTCCAGCAGATCCAGGCCGCCAACACCGGATACCGCAAGCCAGTGGTCGTCCACGGCCATTTTATCGGAAGAATAGAAACTAATAAGCTCGTGATCGTCGTTGACAAATCCGGCCCGGCTTCCGCTGCTGATCGCCAGTGTCCGGCCCGGTAAAAAACCGGTTGATGATTCTGTTGGTTCAAGCGATGTCAGAGAGTCAGGCGTAATAATGAGTTCCCTGCCGGATCCCCGGGGAAAAAGAAAGTAATAAACACTTATCAGAATTAAGCCGATTAGAAAGACACCCCGTTGTTTCATACGTGGCCGGAGGCCTCCCTTTCCGATGGTGGTTTCATCCTATACGATAGCCGATGAGGGGTCAAATACGAAGGAGAAGCCGGCATGAACCCTGCAGAGTTGATGAATAAAGCTCGAAAAGCCGCTGAAAATGCATATGCACCCTATTCCAAATTCAGAGTAGGCGCGGCACTGCAAATGGCAGACGGTACTGTAATCACCGGTGTCAATGTCGAAAACCGGTCATACGGGTTGTCGAACTGCGCCGAGAGAACCGCTCTATTCACCGCGATGACAATCGGGAACAAAGATGTCAGGGGCATTGCCGTCGCGGGTCCAGATGCCTGGGAGCCGCTTCCGCCCTGCGGTGCCTGCCGTCAGGTAATCAGTGAATTCTGCACTCCTGATACACCAATCTACTATGATGACGGCGAGGGAGGTTTTGTGATTTCTTCCGTTGGGGAACTCTACCCGGCGAATTCTCTCATGGATATGGCCGATAAATAAAAGGGGAATCAGCTCTCACTACCGCCGCCCAGGCGGCGCAGACGGGATGCGTCTTCACTGTTCTTCTGATCGGACTCCATTTTTTTCTTCCAGATTTCACTCTTCTTCTTGAGATTCACCGCTTCATTCTGTCTGCCAAGGAGCATGGAGAGACGCTGCAGAGCACCGAGAAAACTGATGGCTTTACGAAAATCGTCCATGTGCTTGTTGGTTAATTCGTATTTCTTCCGATAGTTGTCGGCCGCATCCTGAAGCAGCTTGCGACTGAGATTGAAGAACTCGATACGTTCCCGGTAACCCTCGTTTCGAGGATCCATACCCTGAACGAGAGTCTTCAGATCCAGACAGTTCTTAGCCACCGCAGCCAGTCGGGCATCAAGGTCCACCATCGCCCATTTCCATTTATTATTCTCAGCGAAACTACCGGTAACCATTGAAAGTGCCAGACCCGTTTTACGCACGAGTTCATATCTCTTCATTTCATTGAAGGATGCAGTGGCCTTAAGGGCTTCTTCATATTCGCTGAACGGAACATCTACAAGATCGGTGAAAACCTTCTCCAGTTGAATTATGGCAAGGGAACAGGCTTTTTTTGCGTCATTAAGGGCGTTTTCATTCCGGACACCCAATAGAGATACGGACAGGGAGTTCATGACGAGGAAATATGAAACTACAGTGAGATTCCCATCAGCCAATGCCAGGCGTTTGTACGGTTCGCCGGCATCGTTACCCTTGAGTATCCCTTCAATCCGATTATCCTTGTCTTTGAGCTCATTTATGCTTTTTCTGTATGGAGCGATGCGTTCGAAGTATTTTTTTTTTGCTTCTTTATTGATTTTGGCCACTGCCCGCTCCAGAAAAACCTGTCGATCGGCCCCGCTCTTCGAGCAACCTTGACGCATGATCCAGTGATGCGGAACCTTCTCGATCCCCCGCCAGCATGCGAGCCACTTCCCGCACCCGTGAATCACCATCGACCTTTCGAACCCTGGTAACGGTCCTTCCGTCAACGGAACTTTTATCGACTTGTAGGTGATTATCGGCGAAGACGGCGATGGACGCAAGATGCGTGATGCAAAAGACTTGTTTGCGTGAGGATAACCCGTGCAGGTGTTCTCCCACCGACCGTGCCACTTCTCCTCCGATACCCGCATCCACCTCATCAAATATCAAGGTCTGAACGGTATCTGATTCACTGAGTACGGATTTTACCGCCAGCATCACCCGGGACAATTCCCCGCCGGATGCAACGGCTTTCAGGGGTTTGGGAGTTTCTCCCCGGTTGGCCGAGAGTAGAAATTCGACAATATCTGATCCGTACGGACCGATAACGGCCCTTCCTTCGCTGCTGCGCTTCCCTTCAAGTGCCACAAGAAAGCTGGCATCACCCATACCCAGAGATTTCAAATGGCTCTCGGTTTTCCCCTGCAGAGAAGCGGCAATCTCCCTGCGGAGCTTGCTGATGTCAGAGGCCTCGGAAACAACTTCAGCCTGTAATTCGTCCCTTCTTGCCGACAACTTTCGCCGTTCTTCGTCCCGATTATCGAAACCTTCAAGCCGCTTTCGGGCAACCGAAGCATATGCATTTACATCAACGATGGAGACAACACCATATTTTTTCTCCAGTAAACTGATACGGGCCAGCCGCTCATCCACCCTCTCAAGTTCTGATGGATCATACTCGGCCGCATCGTGTTTCAGGCGTACTTCCTCGATGATATCCTCGAGTTCAAAGAAGACACTGTCGAATCGCCGTATCACTTCCCCGAGGGATGTATCAATGGATGACGCCCTGCCCAGATTCTCTTTCGCACTTCGAAGCTGTGAGAGGGCCCCGCTTCGCGCTTCCGCGGAGGCATTCAATACTTTGTCAAGATTTCCGGCCAGTTCCTCATGACGTGAAAGGAGCTTTTGTCGTTCTTCAAGCTCTTCCTCTTCGCCCTCTTTCAAATCGGCAGCTTCAATTTCATCGGCGGCAAATCGCAGGAACTCGGCCTCCCGGGCCATTTGACCTTCTTCCCGATCGAGTTCTTCAAGCTGTTTCCCGGTTTCGGCCAGATCGGAAAAAAGTGACGTAAAAACCCGGACGCGATTCTCTATACCGGCGAAGCGGTCCAGGAGCTTTCGGTGTGTGGCCACCTTGAATAGAGACTGATGCTCATGCTGACCATGAATATCCACCAGGGTATCGGCAAGCTCGGCAAGAGCGGTCCTGGTAACCGGTACAGCCTGGACACTCGCTGTTCCACGTCCATTCACCCTCATAGTCCTGCGAATCAGAAAAGTCTCATCTTCCGGTTCAATCCCGTATTTTTCGATCCATTCCGTCAGCTCGGGGCTGGATATCACCCGGATGATTGCCGTGATTTCGGCTTCTTCAGCCCCTTCACGGATGCTTTCAGCACGACCCTTCCCCCCCAGGGCCAGGGATAAAGCGTCGATGAGTATCGATTTACCGGCACCGGTTTCTCCGGAAAGGACATTGAACCCCGGTCCGAAACGGACGGAAACCTCGTCGATAAGGGCATAATTACGGATGTTCAGTTCCTCAAGCATGAGGTCCTCCCGACCATCCCAGTTTGGTTCGTACCACTTCGTAAAAGACCCTTTTATCTGATTTGATAACCCGGGCTCCGGCGTCCCGGCCGAGCACCCTCACCTCATCACCCTCTTTCAGGGGGAAAGACTCCTGGCCGTCAATGGTGAGCAGAACATCCGCACGCTGATTGGCATCCACCCGGATGACAATCTCGTCCCTGTCCGGAATTACCATCGGGCGCCAGGATAAGGAGAATGGACAAATGGGAGTGAGAACCAGTGCTCTCATAGGCGGCACAATAATCGGACCACCTGAGGCCATGGAATATGCGGTGGAACCCGTTGCCGTCGAGAGTATCATGCCGTCCCCTCTGAAATGGCCGGCTTCATAACCACCGAGCTGAAGTGACAAACGGACAAGCTTACTGATCCCGCTGGCACCGACGACCGCATCGTTGATTCCTATGAACCTGCCGGCTTCTCTTCCGGAACGCAGGATTCGTACAACCAGAACCATACGGTCTTCAACTTCAAGTCGGCCGTCAAGCCAGGCTTCGAGGGCTTCGGCCCATTCGTCGTGGGTTACCTCGGTGATGAAACCGAATGTTCCCAGGTGAACAGGCAGTATCGGCACCGGTTTCTCGGCCAGGAGCCTGGCGCATGAGAGAAAGGTTCCATCACCTCCCAGTGAAACGGCGAAGTCAGCCTTCGGAGGAGCTCCTCCGCCCTTGCACATATGTGAATCACATGAGATTACACCAAAACCACGATTTTCCAGCCAGGAACACATGTCCCTGTGCACCGAAGCCGCCAGATCGTTTGCCGGATTATAGACTATGACCGTTTCGCCCTTCATCGTCACCTTCACCCCCGTCTACCTACAATAACTAGGGCAATGTTGAGAGGACTTTAGCTGTGAGCTGAACATTTTTCTTTCCCAATGTGGGATACAGCGGAAAAAGCAAGGTACTCATCATCAGCGTTTTGGCCCCGGGACAATGCTCCTCAGCCTCGGGATATCCTTCCATAACCCCACCGAAAAAAGCGGGAACTGTTTCTACGCCCTTTTTTCTGGCATATTTACGTACCTCGTTCATTCCCGAGGAGAGAACGACCGGGAAAGAAAACGGCACAGCCCTGGCCTCCCCGTCAGGTTCGGCAAGAGTCCGGTGCCGGCCCTTCATCAGGGCCTGCCGGTAAACCTCGGCGATAATATCCCGGGCTTCAAGGGCATGAGGATATTCCCGCCACTGAACAAGTCCCAGGGAGGCATTCAGATCCGGAAGAAACGCATCGCCGGTGAGAGGTTCGGCCGCGGCATTGAGGGCCGTAAGAGCCGGTTTGTCCTTTGCCAGAACAAGCGTGCCGCCCCCTGAGGTGGCAATTCCATTTGTTTCCATAGGTAAAAGTACATAACGGCCCGCAGAACCGAGTTCGGCGTTACCGTCCGTTGCCCCCAGAGCCTCACCGATATCCCCTACAATGGGAACACCGAAGTCGGCGAGTGCCGTCATATCCGGGACTCGGCCGAGGGGTGCGTGAACGAAAATCACCCTAACGTCCTCAGTCATCCTCCCGGCGACAGATAATGGATCCAGGCAGGCATCCTCTTCTTTCACATCGGCGAAAACCGGAACTATTCCCCTGTCTTCGAAGGCCCGCCGGTACGCCCCGGGGGCCAGAGGGGATAAAACAGCCCTGTCACCTTCCTTCAGACCCAGAGCCAGAATAGTGAGATCGATTGCCCGGACATATTCCCTGAGGGCCCCTCCCCCTTCGTGACCGAGTTCACCGGCCACCGTGGCAACAAGGTCATCCGCAATAACAGCCGGACCGATCACATCGGTAACAAGACAGGATAAAACGGAATGCATATCGCGCCGTTTAATGGAGGGTTTGAAAACCGGTATAGACATAATCAGGCGTACTGACTTATCTGGTTGAGCTCTTGAGGATCGAAAAGGAGGCGGGAGTCAAGAATATTAAGATAACCCTCATCCTGATGGACCACACCCCGGATATACTCTGTCCCTATACCGGTGAGCATCTGAGACGACGGCTGAATCTCCTCCGCATCAACCGATATAACCCGATGGATCCTGTCGATGATGATTCCAAATAGAAATGTCACGAGCTGCAGAGATAAATCAGAACCGGCCATAAACCCTCCCAGTGAGGTCTGAACCGGAGGCTGTCCCGGCCCTCCGTTTATTGTAATGACTCAGATGTAGGAGGGCAACTGAGGGTTCGACCAGATTCTTACCTGAGGCACTAAGCGAGAATTTTAGATGACCTCTGGCGGAATCCGAAGAAATCTTTACACTCTCAACCTACATGGACCCTATCGTCCTTTGGCCATTTGAAGATATAGACAGTGATAGTTCCAGTGGTAAATCGATCCGCTTGATCAATAAATACCTCACCCATGTCGTGAAGGACCTCAATAGGTAACCATGTTCCCTGTTCGCTATTGAATGCCGCCTTGCTTGCGTTCACAACACTCAGTACTTGTTGCGAAAGAACGTTTTCGAGTTCATTAATCTCAAGATAATAAATACCAAGGACTTCACGTCCGTTATATTTCCGTTCTCCTGAAGGGTTTCCCTGGTCTCTTTTCGCATTAAATGACAGGTATGCATTTACATTAAAGGAATACCGGACAACTTCACCGCGAGACTTCAGCTCACTGAAGTATGGATTATTAAGGTTGTACTCAATTCTATCATCTATGCTACTGCGGGGATCCGTTCCCGTATGACCGTAGATATCAAGATTGAACAAAACAGTTTTGTGAACGGGGTAGCCTTGAGTATCAGTCATCAGGATAGTATCCGACGGTGCCAGAGTCTTGTTCGCCTTCATGTACACCGGATCAATTATCATTGAATCATTCATGAGGTTTTGAGTGACCAATTGAATTTCATCGTGAAGGAACGATTCTACCGAATCCGATTCGGTCGGTCTATGAAGGGCCACAATCCGATCACTCATAAGTGTTCTGTATGCCAGAACATCAGCGAGATCCAGATACTGACTGATGCTGTCCGGTGCTTGAAAACTGAAGGCGAACGCCACTGTATCATCGATTGTAATCTTTGATTTTGTGCTTGAACTGACATTAGGAACAATTGGATTGTCTTCAAGAATATTCTCGTCGGTGGAGTCTCCACTTCCTCCGCCAAATACTGAAACTGAAGTCATCAAGAACACCACGATTAAAGAAACGATTAACAATTTTTTCATGAAAGCCCTCCGTATCCTGATATCTCATTCAGTCCTTTCCGGACCTTTTCAACTTCTTCAACCTCGTTAAATAACGAGAGAATTCGCTGGGCTGATTCTAGAAATTCTATAGCGCCACCAAAATCAGCTGTTTTCTTACGAATTTCGCCAAGAACTCGATAGGCCATGCCCATTTCAACGGTATCACCGAAACGCTTAACACGGTCTACCGCCTCCAGTGCACATTGCTCAGACAACTCGAGTTCATTAAGGCCGAAATAGGCCTCGGCAATACCCACGAATGCACACCCTGTAAATCGATGATCCAAATTAAAAAGAGATCGATTTTTCACCTTTTCGAACATAATAATCGCTTCATTATAGCGATCTTCGGCTAATGCGAGTTCCCCTAAATTACACCAGGTGTACCGCAAATAGTGGTAATGATTATAATATTCCAGTATAGGCATGGCCTTCAGGTAGCTGGCCTTCGCTTGGTCGTAACTACCTTTGAGATACGCCAATGTTCCAAGATTGTTATGTATTAGAGCTTCATTAATGTCGTTACCACCAACTACATAAGATTCCAATGCTTCCAAATAGAGTCTGGTTGCTTTGTTGATGTTATTTTTTTTCGTTTCAATATTTCCCAGAAGTTTCAAACGGGCGGCTACAATCATCAGATTATCTTCCGTTGTGATAATCGGATTGTTACAGAATCCCTCCGCTTCGATAAAATTACCTTTGAAAAAGGCAGTTTGTGCCAGATGTATCATGGTTTGGGCCGATTCGAAACTGACATTTAACGTTTGAAACGACTTGAGGGCTTTGCCTAGATAATGTTCGGCCTCGTCATAATTCCCGGCCGCCCATGACAACCAACCCATCTGCATCGTCAGCCACGCCGATTCTCCACTTTCCGATTCCTGACACAGCTCCAGAGCCGTCAAGAGCCACTCCCGGCATGTCGCGAACTCACTCCTCATAATCCAGAATGGAACCAGGGATCGCGTCATGGAAATGACAGCGGTGCCATTTTCAGTTTCAACCAGCCGATTCATTGCATGGCGGATGTTATCCTGATTGGCTGTTAACTTGTCTATAAATGATTTCTGTTCGGAACCGTCCCAGGCATCCCTGGCGTTCATTACCAGGCTTAAAAAATATCCGGCATGTCGATCAAGAGATTCATCTTCCTCTTCCGATTCAACCAGGCGTTCCCGGCCGTATTCACCAATGGTTTCCAGGATACCGAAGAACGGTTCATCGTCCAGGGGCGGTTTACGGAAAACCAGGCTTTTATCCACAAGGGATTCAATACCGTCCAGGACTTCAAACTCATCCTCGATGTCAGATTCAAGAACAGCAATTGCCGCAGCCAGGGAGATTCCGCCCCTGAATACTGAAATATGCCGATAAATAACCCTTTCCTCTTCAGCCAACAGATCGTAACTCCAGTCAATGCAGGCCCGAAGCGTCTTGTGCCTGTCGGGCATATCATTGGGACCGCCTGTAAGGAGTTTGAGCCGGGAATCCAGCCTTTTAAGAATGGCTTTCGGATTTATAAGGCGAATCCGTGCGGCTGCCAGCTCGATGGCCAGGGGGATGCCGTCCAAACGGGAACAAATTTCTGCGACGACCGGGGCGTTATCATTATTGACGGTAAAGTCCGGTTTATTTGCGCAGGCCCTGTCGATGAAGAGTCTCGTGGCTTCAAATTGGCTGAGAACTCCACTCTCACCCGGCTTCGGAAGACTCAATGGGAGGACATGAAAGATATGCTCGCCACGGATATTCAGGGGTTCCCGGCTGGTAACCAGGAAACGAACTCCAGGACTCCGTTTGAGCCAGGTTACTACAACCTGGAAAGCGCTCATCACCTGCTCGAAATTATCCAGGATGATGAGAAGTTCCTTATCACACAAAACCTCCGCCACCAGCTCTACCGGGTCGGTCTCAGGTTTTTGAGGAATACCGAGCACCATCGCGGTTTCCAGGGCGACACCCTTTGGCTGAGTAACCGCGGTAAGGTCCACGAACCAGGTGCCGTCACGGTTCCTGTCCACCTTGTCGGCAGCCACCTGCAGAGCCAGACGGGTTTTTCCCATCCCGCCGGGGCCGACAAGGGAAACCAATCGGCAATCTTCCCGGCTGCAAAGCGCGTTAATCGATTCCAGCTCTTTTCCCGGCCGATTAGCGGGGTGGTCTGTACCGGAAGATTGTTCGGCAGCACATCCATGGATTTCAAAGGAGGAAATTCGCAGGGCAGATCCGGGTGATTAATCTGGAATATTTCTTCCGGACGGGCAAGATCCTTCAGACGGTGGGCTCCTTTATCCTCGATCGTCACAGCTTCGGGAAGCAGATCGCGGACCAGTTCCGCCGTTGCACGGCTCATCACTACCTGACCGCCGTGAGCCAGGGATTCGATACGGGCGACCCGATTCACCGGTGGACCGAAGTAGTCGTTATCCCTCTCTCGGGCCGCCCCCGTATGAAGCGCCATCCGCACCCGGATGGGCCGGGAAGTCGCCCAGTTCTCCTCCCGGATAACAAGCTGCGTTGCAAGGGATGCTTTGACGGCATCGGTAGCCTCGGTAAAAGCGCAGCAGAACGCATCGCCAACAGTCTTAAAGACATGACCGTTATGCTGATTGACGGTTTTCCGGAGTATCTCATCGTGGCGTTTGAGGGCGATTTCCATGGCGGCGGGGTCGTCCTGCCAGAGATGGGTAGAGCCCTGGATATCGGTGAAGAGAAATGTTACCGTCCCACTCGGCGCAGAAACCATGGCTATTTAAACAATGAACGGGTTTGACCAGATTGCAAGAAAAAAAGAAATAATTTGTATAAACATCCGGAAAAAGTTACCGAAATGCGATAAATCATGATCCTGTTCATTTTATCGTCTACCCGACACCGGATCACTGTTCACGACTCTATCACGAACCATCCGGAGCAACCCTCCGCCCACCTCAGCCAGATTAACAACCAGCAGGATAAAAAAGATCACTTTAAATCCGATCCAACCACCGGTATCGGCATAGAGATTCCTGTCGACAAGCATAATTCCCGCCAATAAAGCTTCTGCAACCGACAGACCTATCTCTGCCCACAGCAGACTTTTTCCCTTCTCCCCCTTCTGGAGTATCAGCACCCGAAGGACTATTCCGGCGGCCCAGAAAACCGTCAGCACACCGATATAACGGCGGAATACCTCGATAACGATCCGATGACCCAGGTGTAGACCACTCCTGACAAAGGTATTCTCAGCCAGGGTCACGATTGACGGATACAGATTCAACAAAACGATAAATATGAAAAGGAGTGCGATTGAAATAATCAACTCAATTTTGGATTCAATCTTGTTACCAACCTGGACGTCCTTGAGATCCTCCACCTTCCAGTTCTCCTCGAGGTCCACCGTTCGACGGCCGATTCGACTCAAGACGATAAAAACGAGGGTTAAACCACCGACTCCACTCAGCCAGGCACCGACGGCATTCAAAGGGACCATGAGAATCCGTTTTGCCAGTTCGGCCCCTGCCGGCATCTCCTGCAGTGCCTCGACAATGAACACCGTGGTGAAAGCGATGAGCATTGCACCGGCCATGATGGCCATTATCATGAAGTACAGATCCGTCAGACCCGGAGCAACCACCTGACGGTCCGTATTGTAACGGGCCGCCACCTTACCCGGGGCTCCGAACTCGGAAATCGCCGATTTCACCTCATCTTCCGTGGGTTCATCACCATAAGTCGCTTCAATCTGGTCCATCAGGAGAGACCGCAGCTCCTCAGTGATATCTTTTCTTGATTTCCAGGGCAGCTTCGATCCGACTGCCCTCAGATACTGTTCTACCATTTTCATTTTCTTTCCTCCCCGTTCATCAATCCGGACATCAGTTCACTCATCACTTTATTGATTCTCCGCCATTCTTCCCCCAGCAGCACAGCCGTCTTCCGGCCGATGTCGGTGACTGAATAGTACTTCCGGGGTCTGGAATCTCCCATATCCCAGGAACTTTGAAGCAACCCCTGACTCTCCAGGCGCCTGAGCAGCGGATACAGGGTATTTTGCTCCACATCGATTCCCGCATCCTGCAATTCGGTTACAAGTGAGTATCCATAAGTGGGTTGTCCCGACATCAGCAGAACCGACAGGGTGAGAGTGCCCCTTTTCAGTTCCTGGATCAGATTGTTCGTCAGTCTTTTGTCACCCATGTTCTGACCTCCTGCTTACACAATACTGTATAACATACAGTATTGTCAAGTTTATATTATTTGATCTCTGGCGACGACCCCGAGATTCCCGTCGATATTGCTATCAAGTCGGTTTTACAGACTTAATGAGATATATATGGCCGCTGAAAAACTCAGGTCCGGACGCATCTGGACATGGCATTTGATGCCGGATTCTCCTCGAAAACCACCTTTCTACGGGCATTCCGGGGTCAACACGGGACGATCCGGCTGAATATCTGGCAAATCCGGGTACCGATTCTCATACTTCGGGTACCACATTTCATACCGGGACGACCTGACACAGGTCTGAAGCTATTCTCCTCATCAAACCCATGAGGAGGAAACATCATGTTTCGTAAAATTCTGATAATCACCGCATTGATTCTCGGCAGCCTGGTTTTATTGACCTCTGGCGCAGCGGCCGTTCTGTACTTCACACATGCCGGCGAATACATTGTCCCGGCCACAACGACGGATAATCCCGCCCTGCCCGCCGTCGAGCTTTAAGGATACCGCTTTCATGCCGAAACCTTCAGCAATCCGGGAAATCCGGTCGCCATCGTTCTGCACAGGGGGCCCGGGTGTGACTACCGATTCATCATGCCCCTCTCCGCCCGGCTGATGAATACTTTGTCGTCTTTTACAATCAGAGAGGAAGCGGCCTCTCTCCGAGGGTAGCCGCCGAAGAACTCACCCTGAACCGCTTCATTGCCGATCTGGATTTATTCGTCGATCGGTTTTCACCCGACAGCCCGGTGATTCTCATCGGTCACAGCTGGGGTGCCATGCTTACGTCGGCGTATATCAGAGAACACCCGGAAAAGGTGGATAAGGCCGTTCTGGCCGAGCCCGGGTTCCTTGACAATGATCATATGGAGATGTTCTATGAACGGACCGGCCTTAAGGACATGAAGCCGTCTGTCAAAGTGATGAGGGTCCTCGCCGAAGCCTGGGCCGAAAGCCTCCGTGTCGAGGGGACCGACCCGCAGACACGGCAGGATTATCTTATTAATGCCTTTTTCACCACGCCAATGGGAAACCACCCCCTGGCCGGATATTACCCCGAGGGAAAAATAGAGAACGCCGCCGGAGATTTCTGGCGTTTCGGTTCCCTGGCCTCGAGTAAAATACCTGCCAGCGGTATTAATTCCAATGGCCACCTGACAGACCTGGCCGCCGGGGCTGAACTCTGGGACGGCGAAGCACTCTTTCTTTCCGGCAGCGAAAACATCATCATCGGACCCGAATACCAGCGAAGCCAGATGAAGCGTTTCCCCCGGGCATGGCTCGTTATCATCGAAGGGGCCGGTCATACCATGTTCGGAGAAAAAACTGCCGAATCTCTGACCGCAGTCCGGAACTATCTGATGCGGTAATACCGTCAGGATGCGATATATTTCTCTCCGGAGGTATCTCATGATTTCGAAAATAGCCCTCACCGGTAAACAACTGGCAACCATCCGTCTCCGCCCGGATATTTACAAGAAAGCCGGCGCCCAGGTTGATGGCAAATCCATAGTCGGAGGTCCTGCACAGCTCAAGGGCGTCAAAGAAGGTTTGGAGGCCTGGCTTAAAAAGTCCGGCAAAGTCACCCTTGAAATGGATCTCCGACCCGTTATCGATGACATCGACAAGGTATTGGCCGCCGACTGACCCAACCTCACAGAATAGCATTGCAGACGCCGGTATTATTCTTGAACTATACTGGTGTCATGAAACGGGATATCAATTTTGCAAAAACTAAAATCATCGGGACAATTGGTCCGGCATCAGAGGATCCGGCGGTATTAAAGGCCATGATTACCGCCGGACTGGACGTGGTGAGACTCAACTGCTCCCACTCCAGCTCGGCTGATCTGGAACGATATATTCGTCTGATCCGCCGGGTGTCTGATGAATGTGGAGAGCCGGTTTCCATTCTGGCCGATCTGGGTGGTCCCAAGATTCGTCTGGCCGAACTTCCCGAAGAGGTTCCGGTGGCAACCGGTGATACCATCACCCTCACCACGGACATGAATTACAAGGGCAGCGACAAGCTTCCGGCGGGGTATGCGGAACTGGCCAATGACCTGAAACCGGGGAATTGCATACTCATCGACGATGGTCTGATCCAGTTGGAGGTTTTAACGGTATTACCGCCGGACATCCAATGCCGGGTTCTCAACGACGGAGTGTTGAAATCCCGGAAAGGAATCAATCTGCCCGGCGTGAATATCAGCCTGTCATGCATCACGGCAAAGGACCGGGAGGATATCGACTTTCTGGTTACCCAGCCCATCGATTATATCGCCATGTCCTTCGTTCGATCCCGGGATGATATCCGTGAACTCAGGGATTTGCTGAAATCCAAAAGCTGGAGCATTCCCATCATAGCCAAGATTGAGAAACCCGAGGCGGTGTCCGATCTGGAGGGCATCATCGAGGAGACCGACATGGTGATGGTGGCCCGGGGCGACCTGGGAGTCGAGATGCCCGCCGAAGAGGTGCCTCTCATCCAGAAACGAATTATCGCCGAGTGCAACCGGCAGAACAAACCGGTCATCACCGCCACACAGATGCTTGAGTCAATGATCGTCAATCCCCGTCCCACCAGGGCTGAGGCTTCGGATGTGGCCAACGCCGTATTCGACGGGACTGATGCGGTAATGCTCAGCGGTGAAACTTCCATCGGCCATTATCCTGCAGATAGTGTCGGAATCATGGATGGGATTGTCCGGGCCGCGGAAAATCATCTGACATCGGACGATTTCGGCATGCGGCATCACAGTCACGAAGCCATGAGTTTCGAGGAATCCATCTGTCATTCGGCATGCCTTATAGCCGAGGAAAACGGCGCCTCCGCAATCATCTGCCTGACCAACAAGGGTCGAACCGCCCTGCTGCTCTCCCGGTTTCGCTCGAGGGTACCGGTAATCGCATTCACCGAAAAAATGGATGCCGTGAGATACCTGAACATCGTATGGGGTGTCCAGGGTGAGCTGATCGACCATGTGAAGGATACAGATACCACCCTCGAGATGGCGGCGAACCTGGCGAAGGACAGGGGGTACATCAACGAGGGGGATACGGTGGTGTTCACCGCCGGTATTCCATTGGTTGAAAGCCCGCATACGAACATGATCAAGATTCAAACCGTGTGATAATGAACCGGCACCGGCCGGCCGCTCCAATCGTCTCTCCCTGGTGTACTGAATGAGTTATTTTCCATCATGAAAGCCGTCATAGCCGTTCCCCCGATCCGTGATTTTTACTTCACACCTC
>DAOVYP010000476.1 GCA_030635565.1 Spirochaeta sp.
GAACAGGATGCAAGAAACAGGAGGCCGTCGTGGCAGGAAAAAATCTTCTTGAAAAAGTCTGGGCGAAACACAAAGTACGGACTCTTCCCTCGGGACAGGATCAGTTATTCATCGGTTTGCATCTCATCCATGAGGTGACATCGCCTCAGGCATTCGGGATGCTTCGTGATAAGGGACTCTCGGTATCTTATCCGAACCGAACATATGCGACAGCCGATCATATTATCCCGACTGATAATGTCAGCCGTCCGTTTTCAGATCCGCTGGCTGAAGAGATGCTCAAGGCGCTTGAATCAAATACCAGGCAATACGGTATTACATTTTTTGGTCCCGAGTCCGGTAAGCAGGGTGTCATACACGTTGTCGGTCCTGAGAAAGGCCTCACGCAACCCGGGATGACGATTGCCTGCGGGGACTCTCATACGGCGACTCACGGCGCATTCGGCGCTATCGCTTTCGGCGTGGGTACCAGCCAGGTCAGGGATATACTGGCTACGCAGACGATGGCTATTTCCAAGCCCGGGGTAAGACGAATTCTGGTGAACGGCAGAATGCCTGATGGTGTCGGGGCCAAGGACCTCATTCTGGCCATTATCGGCCGGCTCGGGGTGAACGGAGGGCTCGGATATGCATATGAATACGCCGGTGAAGCCATCAGGGCAATGGGTATGGAAGAACGTATGACTCTCTGCAACATGAGCATTGAAGGCGGTGCACGTGTCGGATATGTTAATCCGGACGAGACTACATATGAATGGCTTAAAGGACGCCCTTACATAAGGGATTTCAATACGATGATGGCATTCGGTAAAGAAATGAAATCCGATCCGGATGCACGCTTCGATGATGAGGTTGTATTTGATGCCGCTGAGTTGAAGCCCATGGTTACATGGGGAATCAATCCGGGGCAGGTTATCCCGGTGGATGATGTGCTGCCGAAAGTCACATCACTTCCTGCAGATGAACGGGAAACGGCGGTGAGGGCGTATGAGTACATGGGTTTTGCACCCGGTGAGAAAATGCTCGGCAGGAAAATTGATGTTGTTTTCATCGGCTCCTGCACCAACGGGAGATTGACCGACTTAAGGGAAGCAGCCGCCGTTGCCAAAGGGCGGAAGGTTGCCGAAGGTGTTACTGCGCTGGTTGTTCCCGGGAGTCAGGAAGTCGCCGTCGCCGCTGAGGCTGAAGGTCTCGACACTGTATTCACCGATGCTGGATTCGAATGGCGGCTTGCCGGATGCTCTATGTGCCTGGCTATGAATCCCGACAAACTTATCGGCAGGCAGCTGTCGGCCAGTACTTCGAACAGAAACTTCATCGGCAGGCAGGGTTCACCTACCGGACGGACCCTTCTGATGAGTCCGGCAATGGCGGCATCGGCTGCAATATCCGGTAAAATCGTGGACATCAGAAAAACGGGGGCCGCATCATGAGTGAAATTATCAGAGAATTCAGTGGGCAGGGAATTTCCGTTCGGGGAAATGACATCGATACGGACCGCATCATACCAGCCAGGTTCATGAAGTGTGTCACATTCGAGGGACTGGGCGCCTTCGCCTTCAATGATGAAAGGATAGATGGTAATGGAACGGGCAAGGGGCATCCTTTTGACGATCCCCGCTGGGCCGGTCATCCGGTTCTTGTCGGCAATGCCAATTTCGGCTGCGGTTCCTCAAGAGAACATGCGCCTCAGGCACTCAAAGATTACGGAATTCAGGCGCTTATCGGCGAATCATTTGCGGAGATTTTCGCCGGGAACTGTTCCTCCCTCGGAATTCCCGCGGTGACTTTAACTCCTGCCGATGCCACCGCACTTCAGAATCTGATAGAGAACAAACCGGAAACCATAATAACCATCGATATTGAGGCCATGACTGTCAGTACCTCTACGAAAACCTGGAAAGCTTCAATGCCGGAATCATACAGAAATGCGCTACTGGACGGCAGCTGGGATTCAACGGACGTACTTGCAGACGGGTCTTCCGATATCGCTAAAGTTGCGGCAGGGCTTCCATACGTTTAAACCGGAAAAACCCCCGGGATTTCCGTTCCGCATTCGGGACATACGCCGTCTGTGACATATACCTTCGTCATGTAATATTCACGTTCAATGACCGGTGCTCGACAGTGGGGACACAACGTATCATTTTCCCGTCCCAGATTTCCGATGTACACGAAATTGAGTCTTTCGGCGGCGATACGGAACATGTTTTCCATGATGGAAACCGGTGTGGCTGCTTTCCGATACATGTATGAAGGATGATATGCTGAAAGATGCAGCGGAATATCTTTTGAAAGAGAGGCGATCCAGCCGCACATATCACCGATATCCTTTTCATGGTCATTATCCCCGGGAACGATCAGTGTCGTTAATTCAACCCAGCAATGATCCATCGCGATTTCTATGAAACA
>DAOVYP010000186.1 GCA_030635565.1 Spirochaeta sp.
AAGACCTTCGATTACAGTACCTGGCCGATGATCGATTATACGAAAAGAATTCACGAGACCTTCGGTCGATATCCGAAGCATGTGGTTGGAGGAGACTCCAACGGCCCGGATCATTATTATCGGGGATATGATTATGTGGCGGCCTCAAAAGCTCTGCTGGAATTCTTCACCCGCTATCTTGCCGTCCATCTGGCCGAAGAGGGCTGCAGGGTAAATACCGTTCGATTCGGCACAGTACGAACCCCGTCCTTCGGTGCCATATTCGGCGACGAGTATTTTCAATGGCTCAAGGAAGTCAAAGGATTGGATGAGTCCGGTATACTAACCCCCGAGGATTGTAGTAAAGTTGTATTGGCCCTTTGCAGCGGGTTAATGAACGCCCTGAACGGGCAAATCATAGAGGCGGATTTGGGACTGCCATTTCGGGATAACTCCATGATGGATTACATCAGGACAAAGAAATCTCAGGACTGAGAGATAAAGTCGTTCCAAACCACAGATTACAGGAGTACAGCATGACCAAAGATGAAATCATCGAAGTTATCAAAGTCGTTATCGAGGATAACCTCGACGACGTCAGTGCAGGGGATATCGATCCCCGGAAGTCAATGAAAGATTACGGGGCCAACAGTCTCGACATGATCGAAGTGGTGTCGTGTTCCATGCGGGAACTCAACATCAAAGTCCCCCGGGCCGAATTGGCTGAGCTTCAGAATATTGAAGCCCTGGCCGACAAATTTCTGGAGTACACAGACGCCTGAGCATAGGAGATTGCGTGCCCGATAACATCCTTAATTTCAGCCTGGCCGATTTTTTCTTCAACGACAATCCCGACGTGCTGGGTGCACCATCGGATTTCGAGGAGTGGATGGCCCATCCGGCCGTCCGGAAAGGATTCAGCTTTTTCGAACAGGTACTTCTCGAGGCCCCTCGGGTGTCGACGAGGATACTCAGCAACCTGGATGGTCGAGAACATCGGATAATCAACCTCACTTCGTATAATTACCTCGGCCTTTCCACCCACCCCGAGGTGATAGCCGCGTCAAAAGCGGCCCTGGACAAATATGGTTTGGGCTCATCCGGCGCGCCGTTACTTTCCGGGACTCTTGATATTCATGTGGAATTCGCCAGGAGACTGGCGGAATTCAAGGGGAAGGAAGACTGTCTTCTCTACTCCAGCGGCCTGGGAGCCAATGTCGGCGCAATCCAGGGTATTATGCGAAAGGGTGATTATCTCATCATGGATGAGAAATGCCATAAAAGCCTTGTCGATGGAGGGACGTTATCCGGAGCAAAGATGCTTTTCTTTGCCCATAATGACTTGGACAACCTTCAGATGATGCTGGAGAAAGCCAAAGGCAAGCGCATTCTGGTGGTTGTGGAGGGTGTCTATTCGATGGACGGAGATCTTCCCAAACTGCCGGAAATTCTCGATCTCTGCGAAGCCTACAACGCGGGTTCCTACATCGATGAAGCTCATTCCACACTCATCTTCGGTGAGAACGGACGTGGAGTGGCTGAGCATTTCGGCGTGGAAGATCGTATCGGCGTATCCTTCGGTACCTTAAGCAAGTCATTCGGAGGTGTCGGCGGTTTCGTCTGTGCCACCAAGTCTCTCATCCGATACCTGAAAGGATATTCCTCGGCCTGGAACTTCTCCTGCGCACCTTCACCCGCCGTAACCGGAGGCCTGATGAAGGCCCTGGAAGTGGCCACCCGTGATTCATCATTACGGGATACACTCTGGGCCAATGTTTCATATTTGAAAAAAGGACTCGAGGGACTGGGTCTGGACCTGGGCGGCAGCGAATCCCACGTAATCCCTATCATTATCGGCCCGTCCGGTGAAAAACTCATGGGCTATGCCGGAGCGATGCAGAAACGCGGTCTGTTCCTTCAACCGGTGGATTTTCCGGCTGTTCCCGCCCATGCCCGGCGATTCCGCATCTCCGTATCCTCACAGCTCAGTCGGGAGGAAATGGACGAGACTCTCACCATTATCGAGGACGTCATCGTCAAGGGTGCCGACTAACGTGGATGATGACGGTCTTCTGAAATCATTCCGAAGAAAGCCGTTGGCCAGACCGGATGATCTGCCGGTCCGTTTAAATTTCTCCAGGGATGACATTGAGAAGATTGTTCCTCATCGAGATCCGTCCCTGAACATCGCCCGAATAAGCGCACTGGACCCCGGGGAAGGCATTCTGGCCGGAATCAGGAGCTTATCACCCGATATACCTCTCTTTTCCGGCCATTTCCCGGGTTATCCGGTTTATCCCGGTTCTCTGCAAATCGAAATTATAGGCCAGCTTGGGCTCTGCCTCCATCATTTCATCGGCAGGAACACCGATACCATCGAATCGGACGTTCAGCCGCCCGATGTCCGTGCCACCCGGGTTTGCGGCGCCTATTTCAGGGCGGAAGTCAGGCCGGGGGATGAGATGACTATCCTGGCGAAACTCGTCGAGTTTGATGTCTATTTCGGAAAGGTTCTGGGGCAAGTGGTGGTTCGGGACACCGTTGCCACCGTCGCTCTTCTTGAAGTGGCGTTTCCTTAGTCCCTGTATCGCTTGAATATGACCACCGCATTCATTCCACCGAAACCGAAGGCGTTGGATAACACATTGTTGACCGACGATCCGTCCATTTGTTTGGTAATGACATTCAGATTGATCTCCGGATCCATCTTTTCATGGTTGGTGGTGGCGTGGACGGTGTTCTCCTCGAAAGCCATGATGGCTGCGACAGCCTCTACGGCGCTGGCACCGCCGAGCAGATGGCCTGTCATGGACTTGGTGCTGTGAACCGGAACCCGGCTGCCGTAATCTCCCAGGGCAGTATTAATGGCAATACTTTCGATTTTATCCCCGATTGGTGTCGCCGTTCCGTGAGCGTTCACCAGGTCGATATCCTCCGGTTTCAGCCCTGACATCTCCAGTGCCTGCCATATGGCCCGTACGGCACCATCCGCCTCGGGATGAGGAGCAACCAGGTCGTAGGCGTCACTGGTAAACCCGAAACCGCCAATCTCACCGTATATATGGGCCCCACGTTTTCGGGCATGTTCCATTTCCTCCAGACAGAGGACAGCGGCGCCCTCTCCAAGGACGAACCCGTTTCGATCAACATCGAACGGACGACTTGCCTTCTCCGGTTCGTCGTTACGTTCAGCGAGGGCCGAAATATTTCCGAAGGCCGTAAGTCCAATCTCGTTTACTGCCGATTCCGCGCCTCCGGCGAACATCACATCGGCCATCCCGGATTTTATGAAGGAAAAGGCCTGGCCGAATGAATGATTGCTGGTAGAGCAGGCGGAACTGATCGAAAAGGAAGGACCCTTCAAACCGGCTTCTTTGGCGAAGTATGCCGTTCCGGTACTGGGTATACAACTGATAATGTAAGATGGCGGTGCATCGCTCATTTTGTTTTCATAAATGAGATTGGAAGTATCCTGATGGGCCTTGATTCCACCGGCTCCGGAACCGATGATGGCGCCGCAGCGCTCTCCGATGTCATCGATATCCAAACCTGAATCCCTGAGAGCCTGGACACCGGCGATATGGGACATAATGATGTAACGATCCATTCGTTTGATCATCTTGGGTTGTTGGAAATAATCCCTGATATTTTCGGGGAAATCCACTTCGCCGCCGATACGGATGTAGTAGTCGTGGAGTTTGATGTTTTGGATTTTTCTTATACCTGAACGGCCGATCTTAAGGTTGTCCCAATATTCACGTACCGTATTTCCCAGGGGATTGATGGTTCCCAAACCAGTTATGACAATACGTCGTTCGTCGGGATTCACAGGATTAAGGCTCATCGACTATCCTTTTCTCATAATGGGGCTTGCTCAAGTAAATGCCACTAAAGGTATTTGGTCAAGATTATCGGACAAAGATTCGTTCCTGCATGTCTGGAGCGGTATTATCGATGGAAGATCGAGCCTGAATATCATCGTTGATGTTCTCACTCATTACGATCTTCCAATAACAACCGGGGATATCCGTATCGGACGCTATGGCAAACCGGAATCCGGGAAAACGGGGAAAATCCGCTTCAATCTCACCACCGACGGAGATTCCTTCGTTCTCGCCGTCACAGATCATGGGGATATCGGAGTCGATCTTCAAGGGCCTATCGATGTTGTGAAGAGGAAAGAAGCCCTGGATGCCGTATTCTCACCGGAAGAATTGGAGTCGTTGGCCCGGGATTCCGAACGGTTCCCCGAGTCGGTTTATTGGGCGGTAAAGGAAGCATTGGTGAAGCAGGAGGGTTCATCAATCTGGTTCGGGATTTGTCTGAGGGTTGTCGACAGGCTGAACCGGAATGATGAGGAGCACTGGATAGCGCTGGAAAACCGGTTTGTTTACGCTTCCCTCCGGATGGGGAAAGGGTTCGCACTGGCCGTTCCGGGCGGAAATGAACCACCCGAACCGGTATTTCTGTATGAGAGGGATAATGGCTGATACCAGGGCATGGGGTGCCATGCCCTGGATTTCAAATCTTCAGATCTGTCGGTATTTGTTATCCGACTATTGTTTCTTCTTCTTTCTTTGATTCAGAATCCTTAAATTTCCGACCCCAACCTGTCAGGATCGCTACAAGCATGACTGCAAATAACCCCATTCCGTGAAAGAAAAACGGCATTGCCTGAATGATATTGAAGTCGCTCGCCACAATACCTGTACTCAAAGCAATACCAAGGGTGAGCATAACACCGGGATTGTAAGGAACAAACATTATCGTACCTGTTGCCAATGCATCCATAATGTTTGCATTTCTTTTTGGTGCGAGGTTGTGACGGTCACCGAGATCTTTTGCAAGGGGACCAATCGCAACGATTGACCGAGCCGATCCGGCGGTAATAATATTTCCGACTATCGTTAAGACGAAGATGGTAAGTTCCGCATTTCGTACTTTCTTAGTAAATGGTGATACCTTATCGAGGATGAGTTGGAAAAGCCCTGCTTTTTCAAATATTCCGACAAGACCCAGAAGAAGCATGGTAAACATGATAATAGGGAGCATGCCGTTTATTCCGGAATAGAGGACGCCTCCGAATTTCTTTGCGACAACATCTGCAAACAGAATATCAGTGGGTTTGAGTAGTCGAGTTGCTAATCCCAGCACGATTCCCAATGCGTTAGAAGTCATTAAAGCAGTCACCAGGTGTACACCTCTATACATCATGAAGATCAGTACCGCGGGGATAATAATCATTATGAGACCTTTCGCGGATCCGACTTTTGCCAGTGCACCGGCCGTAGAAGAATCGGTCTTCATGATAATACCAAAAATTATAAACATGATTATTGAAAAACCGGCAGCC
>DAOVYP010000534.1 GCA_030635565.1 Spirochaeta sp.
ATATCCAAGGTAAGGGGAGGCGGCAGCCTGAATCAAGCAAATCGTTTTTCTCAGCCGTCTATTGAGATACATGGGGGAACGGGATAGTGTGATTATGATGCTCTTTCAATCATTACAAAAATACCGGATTCCCACAGTTCTGCTGTTGATTCTTATTACCGGAGCATCTTTACCGGCAGCCGATACGCCTGAACGGGGATGGACCATCGGCCCCTCCGTCGGTGTGCACTGGGGAACCGCTTATGAGATTGTCTATGATACCAGCGGCGTTCCCAATGAAAATGAATATATGAGTCTGCTCATCTGGGATCTTATGCCTGCCGTAACCGTGGGTTTCGAATCAATCTGGGAGTCGGGAAAAACGAACAGCCTGGGTCTGAAACTGCGATCCGCCGTGCCGGGAATGCCTGTGGGTGAGATGAATGATTTCGACTGGCTCTATACCGACAGGGACTGGAGTCACTGGTCGGCCAGCGACGTAAACCTGCGGTGGGGGTTTATCTTTGATGCCGTTTATGACTGGAGAATTATCAACAGAGGCCCGTTCAACCTGAAAGTAGGGGTGGGCTATCATCTGGACTGGTGGGCCTGGCGGGATACGACGAAGGATTCGATTTATTCTGAACTTAATCAGTCTGGTTCGTACTACCCTGGTCCATTTCCCGCAGGAGATGTCTGGAGAGGAGACATCGATGTTGTGGCAACCGGCGTCAACGGCATTAATTATGATGTGGCCTACCATGTACCGCTGGTATCCCTGACGGCAGGTTTGGATTTCCGGAATTTTTTCCTCTATGCCAACGGCCGGATCGGTCCGGTTCTGGCTTTTTCCCATGATCATCATTTACTCCGAACGGATCTCGGTCCTGACGGCGGTCATTTCTACGATTCGGCTTTCGGCGGACCGTGGATTGATGTCGCTCTGGAAACCGGTTTCCGCAGCTCGGGCCGCTTCTCTTTCAGCATCAGGGGAGAGTACGCCTGGCTGAAAGAAACCCGGGGTGACACACTGATAGTACGCAGCGATGGCTCACCATCGGGAATAGCCGTGGATGCCGCCGGCTTCTCATTCCGCCGCATCGGTGTCTCAGTCCTGTTCTCCTGGACCCTCGGTACCTCTTGACAGAAAACCGTAAGATACCGATATTCACTTTAGGCATCGACGGAGAAGAGTAGATTGTCCTTCGGATCGACAGAGAAGCCGCCCAAGGCTGGAAGGCGGCGGTCCGGACCGATCGAAAACCCCTCCCGAGCCGCCCCCCGAAATCCCGTCCGCAGGTCGGGAGAATAGACGGGGCCGTATCCCCACGACACGGGGCGTTGAGCGCACGTCGGCAGAGGAACGCCGCCGACGTGAAGTGGGGTGGTACCGCGGGGGGTCTTTGACTTTTCGTCCTCACGATCTGGTAACGGATCGGCAGGACGGGCGCCAGAGGTCATCCAAAAAACCTCAAAGCTTAGTCCTCCGGTCCCGGAGGTACTTATTTATGAGTGCGAACTTAAATTCGAAAGAGCGGAAGAAGCTCGAGAAACTCGAAAAAATGCGCCATTCGATGGCACATGTAATGGCTTCGGGTGTACTGAGGGTGTTTCCCGATGCCCAAATCGCTATCGGTCCGGCCATCAAGAACGGATTCTATTACGATTTCGACCTTCCCCGGAAACTGAACCCTGAGGACCTGGCGATCATCGAAGGCCATATGGCTGAGGTGATTAAAGAGGACAGGCCTTTCGAGAGGGAAGTGATTACCCGATCCAAGGCTCTGGAATTCTTCGCCGACCAACCCTACAAGGTGGAGCTGATAAACGATTTGAGCGAAGATGAGGAGATTTCCCTGTACAAGATAGGGAACTTTGTTGACCTCTGCCGAGGACCCCATGTGGAATCCACCGGGCGATTGAATCCCCGGGGTTTCAAGCTTCTGAGTATTGCGGGAGCCTACTGGCGTGGGGATGAGAAACGGCCCATGCTCCAGCGGATTTATGGCACTGCCTGGGGCGATCCGAAAGCCCTCAAAGCCCATC
>DAOVYP010000026.1 GCA_030635565.1 Spirochaeta sp.
CTGTTGGAACACCATGCCCACCTTACGGCGGAGTTTCACCGGATCGACATCCTTATCATAAATATTCTTGCCGTTGTAGATGATTTTTCCTTCAGCCCGAGTGCCGTCGATCAGTTCGTTCATACGGTTGATGCAACGGAGAATCGTCGACTTACCGCATCCGCTGGGTCCGATAATGGCGGTGATGGCATGACGCCGGATTTCCATATCGACATCGATTAGAGCTCTGTGCTCCCCGTAATAGAAATTCATTTTCCTTATATCGACGACGATGTCGTCTTTTGCGGTTTCCAAGGTTATTTTCCTTATGGCCTGTTTTTCGAAAATCGGTGTCGTATATAAATGGCTGCTCCGTTAATGGCGAGAAGGATTACCAGGAGAACGACGATGGCCGCCGGAGTCACTCCATGTTGAAAGTCATCTCCGGGAAAGTCGGACCAGGCAAAGATCTGCAGGGGCATGGCACTGAAAGAGCTCAAGATTCCACGGGGTGCGGTGAATATGGATGTCGCCGCCCCGATCATGATGAGAGGTGCCGTCTCGCCTATGGCACCGGCCAAAGCCAGGATCGTACCCGTCATGATACCGGGCATGGATTCGGGGAGTACCACCGAACGAATCATCTGCCATCTCGTTGTACCCAGGCCGTATGATGCCCGACGCTGGGAGTCGGGTACCGCTCTGATGGCTTCCTGAGAGGAGACTATGACGACTGGAAGGATGCGCAGCGTGAGGGTGAGGGCTCCTACCAGAATGGTTCCGTGAGCCATATCCATGAAGGACACGAAAAATCCGAGTCCCAGGAGTCCGTATACGATGGACGGAACCCCGGCGAGGTTGGCGATATTGGTTTCAATTATTTTTTTGAAAAAATTCTTCGGTGCATATTCTTCGAGGTATACGGCGGCACCGACTCCCAGGGGCAGGGAGAAGATGGCCACCAGCATAATGACGAAACTGGAGCCTATGAGCATCGGGTAGACTCCCGCCTTCGAGGCGAACCGCGATGGGGGAGAGGTAATGAACTGCCAGTTGAGCCATCCGACTGCGTCCCGGAACACATATATGAGCAGAGCGGATAGAGCAAGGAGGCCGAAGAGAATAGCCGCAATGCACAGTGCAAGGAACAGCTTCCCTTTTAACTGTTCGGAATTAATATTGTCTTTGCCTGATGAGAGAACGGACTCCCGTATGACCCGGCTCATTGGTATTTCTCCTGATAACGGCTTTTGATGATCTGGCTCACGACGTTGAGAGTGAGAGTCATCAGAAAAAGGGTGAACCCGACGGCAAAGAGGCTTTTGTAGGCTGTCGAATCACCGGTGACATCGCTCATGCCGATTTCCACCATGGCAGCCGTCATGGTCTGTATAGGCTTCAGGAGGGCTTCAGCGGGTTTGAATGGGTTCACCAGTCTCGCCAGATTGCCTCCGGCAATGGTGACGGCCATGGTTTCTCCGATGGCCCGGGATATACCCAGGATGAACGAAGATATAATACCCGAGAGGGATGCCGGTAGAACGATGGTGGTGGTGACCTGGAATTTCGTCACCCCCAGCCCTGATCCGGCCTGCCTGAGGGACTGGGGAACGGCCCTGATGGCATCCTCGCTGATACTTGCCACTGTAGGGATAATCATGATGGCTACCACAATGGAGGCGCTCAGTACATTGAAGGTTTTAATACCGGGCATCAGAGTCCTCAGGAGCGGTGTGATATAAACCAGTGCGAAATAGCCGTAAACAACTGTCGGGATACCCGCCAATATCTCCAGAGCCGGTTTAATGGCGGACCGCAGCCTTCTGCCGGCATATTCGCTCAGGAAAACTGCTGCCAGCAATCCTGCCGGCAGGGCGATAAGAGCCACAGCAAAGGTGAAATAGAGGGTTCCCGATACCAGAGGCCAGACACCGAAGGATGTCGGTTTGATTGTCGGACTCCAGCGGAAGCCCAGGACGAATTCCTTTATTGAGACTTCACGAAAGAAATCTGCCGTCTCAACAAGCAGTACCAGGACGATGCCGATGGTAGTGACGATGGAAATGAAGGCAAAGGTGAGAAAAACGCCCTTCATACCGCTTTCCTTCAGCGAACCGAAGGGGCGCTTCTGCAGATCGATGGACATTAGAGTCCGTTGATAATGCTTTCGATACGGTCGAGATTGGCCTGCATTTCGCTATCGGTCAGGGGAACATAGCCGATCTCCTTGATGAGGTCGGTGGACGTCTGCTTGATGTAGAATCGTACAAACTCCTGGACTTCGGGCTTCTTGAGGGCTTTCTTGCTGACATAGATGAAAATAGGTCGGGACAGGGGCACGTACCGGCCGCTCTTGGCGGTCTCGATTCCCGGAGCGACGCCATCCACTTCGAGGGCCTTCACTTTACTCTGGTTCTCCAGATAGTAAGCCATACCGAAGTAACCCATGGAGTAGGCCGAACCATTGACGGCCTGGACGATGGTATTGTCCTGCTCGGTTCCCTGATAATCGCTGCGGGATGCTCCCTCTTCTCCGACGATCTCATCGGTGAAGTAGTCGAAGGTTCCTGAGGCGCTGGTGGGCCCGTAGAGCTCAAAGGGTTCGGCGGGCCAGGAAGGATCAACGTCGTTCCACATCATCGCAGGATCTTCGGGACGCCAGATCTGCGCCAGCTGATCTACGGTGATGTCGTCCACCCAGTCGTTCTGAGGACTGACGACGATGGTGATGGCGTCGATGGCCACCTGTATCTCAATCGCTTCGATGCCGTTGGCGGCCGCGGCTTCGATTTCGCTGTTCTTGATGGGTCGGCTGGCGTCATTGATGTCGGTTTTGCCGGGGATGAAGAAGTTCTTGAATCCTCCGCCGGTACCGGTGGACTGGACGGGAATCTCGACCCGGGGGTGGATGCGGTGAAATTCCTCGGCCACGGCTACGGTGATTGGGTAGACCGTGCTGCTGCCGGCAATCTTGACGGATCCGGTGAGACAGGATTCATCGACATCGCCGGATCCGGCGGCAAATGCAAAGACGGGCATGGCGATAATCAGACTCAGGGTGATGACTTTGGGAAAATTCATTGTGTTCTCCTTGTCGGTTTTCTTCGTTGTTCCTGCATGTGATGAAAAACCTCAGGAGTTACTCTTTATTTAGGAAATTGTTAGAAATTCGTTAGGACAGACGAACACTACCGAACCGCCATTCCGCCGTGTATACTTCCGACGATGACGTCTTCCCGGCAATTTTCTCGATATTACAGGGCTTTTTCACTGGCTGTCGGCGGCATGTTATACGGTCTGGCATTCCTTTCCATGAAATTTGTCATCACCCGATCCGGTTTCGGAATTCACGAATTGGGGCAGGTGGCTCTCACGCTGACGGCGATGACCCTCCTGATGGTCATATTCCATTTAATCCCGAACCTCCTGGTTCAAAGCGCATCCCTGTTTCTCCAGTTTCTCGGGGGTTTGTTCCTGGGAATTCTCGTCGGTCCCTTTGTCTGGCTGAAAACCCTTTGGGTGATTCCGCTCATCATTCAGTTCGGGTTGGTTATGGACCTTATTGTTTTTTTCCCATTGTCCATGTTCGTCACCTTGAGTCATTTCAACGAGTCGGCGGAAATTGTTGCCTGGGGGCGCAGCCTTCCTGATCCGATTACCCGGGACCGTCTAGTCGCTGCGGCAGTCACCATTGCCGCAGTCCTGATCGTCGGAGCCGTCCGTTATTTGTACAACCGGCTGAGGGAACAGGAGAATCTGGTTGAGAACCTGAAGACCAACATCCTGAAGCTCACCCGGGCGAATTACGATTTCCAGCGCTACGCGGCGGATACCGAAGAGATCACCATGAAGAAAGAGCGTTTGAGGATATCCCGGGAAATCCACGATACCGTCGGCTACACCATGACCACCCTTCGGATGATGCTCGAAGCCGGGACGGACCTGATATCCGAATCTCCCCTGAAGCTTGAAGTTCAGCTCCGCAAAGCGCTGGAGATAGTGAATCGGGGTCATCATGACATCCGGGTTTCCCTGAGGGAACTCAGGGAGCGGGAATCGGACAGGCCCCGGGGGCTCAAAGGCCTGAAAAGCCTGATCGACCTTTTTTCGGAAACCACCGGTGTCTCGGTTCGGCCCGAGTGGGGGAACATCCCGTGGCTCTTTCCGGATGATGTCGAGGCCGTCCTTTACCGATTCGTCCAGGAAGGTATGAGCAACGCCCTCTCCCATGGGAATGCCACAGAGATCGACATTCATTTCAGGATGGATGATGATGATATTATCGTCGTTCTGTCTGATGACGGTGTCGGTGCAGATGTTCTCATTGAGGGCCTGGGTCTTCACGGGATGCGCGAGCGTATCGAGAATTGCGGAGGAAGCTTCGAGGCCCGGAACAGCAGGCAGGGATTTTTTCTCCAGGCCAGATTACCGCTGAAGGAGGGTGAGCTTGGAGAAGATCCGGCTGTTGATTGTTGATGACCAGTACCTCTTTGCCGAACGCCTGGACACCGTTCTGACCCTGCGCACCGACCGTTTTAAGGTAATGGGAGTGATGAACAACGGCAAAGAGGCCCTGGACTGGGTTCGATCCAACGATTTCGATCTCATACTCATGGACGTCCGCATGCCGGTAATGGACGGTGTGGAAGCCACCCGCCTCATCCGGAAAGAACTTCCCGATTCCAAGATTGTGATGCTTACGACATTCCGGGATGATGAGTATGTGTATCAGGCCCTTAAATATGGAGCGGTGGGCTATGTGCTGAAAAACACCCCGGTGGAAGACCTTATCACCATCATCGAAGCGGCGTTTCACGGCGTTGTCCAGATATCCCCGGACCTGGTACCCAGTCTGGTTTCCCACTTGAGTATGGATTCAGAAGGGATTTCCGCATCGGAAGAATCGGAAGAAATCGTGAGGCCTTCCTGGATCAGCTTCTTGAGTGCCCGGGAGAAAGAGATACTCCAGCTCATGGCCGAAGGAATGGATAACCGGCACATCGCCGAGAAACTCTACCTGGCACCCCAGACCGTGAAGAATCATGTCAGCATGATTTATTCCAAAATCGGCACAAAAGACCGGATGGAAGCGGTTCGACTGGTTCAGGACCTGAGGAAGGATCTCCGCCTTTTGTAGGTACCGGCCGGTACCTGAATTCGGTACCGGACACAGTACTGCGGTAACTGGTGTTTTGATCTGACCGGTTTAGTCTGGAATCATCATACCAAAAAGGAGAAAACCCATGAAAAAAACATTGGGTATCTTACTGATCCTCACACTGGCCGCAGGCGCCCTGTTTGCCGGAGGCAGCAGTGGAGCTGAAGAGGGGAAGGCCAAACTGGTTTTCACCAGCTGGCGGACCGAGGATATCGAGCGCATGAACCGCATCAACAAGGTGTTCATGGATGCCAACCCCGACATCATCGTCGACTTTCAGCCGATCAAGGACACTGAGTACGACGCTCAGCTGAAATCCTCCCTGGAGACCGGCGTTGCCGCCGACATCGTTTTCCTGCGTTCCTACGACAGTGGTCGTCAGATCTGGGACACCGGCAAACTTCTCCCCCTGGACGACGTAGTTCCAGCCCTGGCAGATTTTCCCCCCGCGGCCCGCGGCGCCTGGAGCACCGATGACGGCACCATGTATGCTGTTCCCTCAGTTGGTGTAACCCACGGTATCTACTATCAGAAAGATATATTCGACAAATACGATCTTGTAGCTCCCGAAACATGGGACGAGTTCATTGCAGTCTGCGAAACTCTGAAAGATAACGGTGAAATGGTATTCGCCCAGGGAACCAAGGAAGGCTGGCCCCTCTACGAAGTCATTTTCAGCGGCCTTGGTGCAAACTTCTACGGCGGCGAGCAGGCCCGTCAGGACCTGATGGCCGGCAATGTAAAACTGACCGATCCTCAGTTCGTCAAAGCCTTCGAGAAGATGAACGAACTCCAGCCATTTTTCCCCAAGGACTACCAGGCCATCGACTATGTCAGCATGCAGCAGCTCTTCGGTACCGGCCAGGCCGCCATGTTCATCGGCGGAAGTTGGGAAATCGGAATTTTTGAAGACCTTGGATCCGGTGAAGATGCTATCGGTTGGTTCGCACCTCCGGTGGAGAACGCCGGTGATCAGCTGAGTTACTGCTTCCACGTGGATGCCGGAATCGGCCTGAACAAAGATTCAAAAAACATGGACGCCGCCAAGCGTTACATCGCCTGGACCGCCGGCCCGGAGTATGCCCAGTTATTAATGGATGAATTACCCGGATTCTTCGGCTACACCCCCGGCGACTATGCTATCAGCAACAGTCTGGCCAATGACATGATCGCCGCCGCCAACGGTGCCGACGTCACCGTCCGTACGGTCTGGGAGAAACTCTCGGCCCAGTCCCCCAGCGGCAACATCCTGATGTGGGAAGCCCTCATCGACATGTACAATGGCGTGAAGACCCCCGCCCAACCTGCCCCCCATGCCCACACGGCTCTGGACACCTGGTACAAGCCGTAAGGCAGTTTAGTTAAGTTTTGCGATCCCGGCCTCCTGGAGAGGCCGGGTTTTTTCCCAGGACTCCGGAGAAAATAGATGTTGAAGAAAGAAGGAAGAAGCCGCTGGTTCCTGCTTTGGTACATACTGCCGGCGTTTGTGCTCTACACTCTGTTCATGCTCATTCCCATCCTGGATTCCATGAGGATGAGTTTCTATACGGGTAAGGGTATTATACCCACCGAATTCGTCGGCTTTGACAATTACATCAAGCTCTTCACCAAGTACCCCTTCAACGAGAGGTTCTGGAACGCCTTTTCCAACAACATCAAGTTTTTCCTGATGGTGACCCTATACCAGAACGTCCTGGGATTCCTGGTGGCGGTTCTACTCAGCCGGGGATTGAAGCTCTCAAATCTGCTGAAGAAGATCAGTTTCATACCCACGACATGATCGGTCCTGGTGGTCGGGTTCCTCTTTTCAATGATTTTCAACACCCTCTGGAGCATTTTGCTGCGCATACACACTGTGTCCGTCCGGGGAAGGCTCATCCGGCCCTGGCTCGGCGATCCCGTGACCGCCCTGCCCATCCTTGCCTTCGTTGTGAGCTGGCAGTTCTTTGGTGAATCCATCATTTTTTACACCGCCGGTATCGATGCCATCGACGAAGAGATTCTGGAAGCGGCCCGTATCGACGGTGCCGGATTCTTTGGCGAAATCTGGCATATCATCCTGCCGTCCATCCTGCCAATTGTCGGCATTGTAACGGTGCTCATATTTGTCGGTGATTTCACCCAGTTCGACATCGTGTATGCCATGTCCACCAGCATGGGGAATCCGGGGTACAGCACGGATATCTTCGGATCCCTGTTCTACAGAACGGCATTCAGTTCACCCGAACGGGGAGGCTGGGGCATGGGTATGGGAGCCACGGTAGCCACCATGATGTTTGTTTTCGTTTTTTTCGGCGTCAGTCTGTTCCTGCTGTTCTTCAACAAGAAGAGGGCAAAACTCTCATGATTGCCGTCAATAAGCGCTGGGCACGTGTCCTCAGCTACCTCATCATGGTCTTCTATGCGGCCCTGATACTCTTTCCCCTTTACCTGATGTTCGTCACTTCGTTGAAGGACAACAGACAGATCTTCACCAAACCATTCAGTTTGCCCGGACCCATCGTTTTTTCCGGGTACGTGAAACTTTTCACTGTATCCCAGTACCAGATCTACTTCCGTAACAGCATTGTGGTTACCCTGATATCTCTGGGGTTCATCGTTCTTCTTACTTCCCTGGCATCGTATGCACTGGCCAAGTACCAGTTCAGGGCCCGGATTCTTGTCTATGTGTATTTTGTCGCGGGGCTTATAATCCCCATCCGCCTGGGGACTATCGGCATCCTTAAAACCATGATCAACATAAAGCTTTTCGACACTCCCTGGTCGCTCATCATCGTCTTTATAGCCATGGGTATCCCGCTGGGTATTTTCATCCTCTATGATTTCATCCGTATGATTCCCGAAGAACTCAGTAACTCGGCCCGTATCGACGGCTGCAGTGAACACGCCATATTCCGCAGGATCATCATGCCCCTCACCAAACCGGCCCTGGCTACCGTTGCAATTATTAACTTCATTCCGGTCTGGAACGACTTCTGGTTTCCACTCATTCTTATCCGTTCCAACGATGTGAAGACCGTTCCCCTGGCTACAGCCCTGTTATTCGGGCAGTTCGAAACTAATTTCGGCATGGTGTTCGCCGTGCTTTCCATGGCGAGTATTCCTGTAATGGTGTTCTATCTGTTCCTGTCAAGATATTTCATCAAGGGCCTCACCAAGGGAGCGATGAAGGGCTAAGCCAGGAATTGATACAACGACATCAATGTGGCTATTAGGACGAATCCGAAAGTCGTCAGGCGATGTGAGAGGGTGAATTGCTTGTCGACCGCCGAGAAACGGGTATCCATTTCCCTGATAGTTTCAGTAAAGCGCTTATCTACCGCCGAGAAACGGGTACCCATTTCCCTGATGGTTTCAGAAAATTGCTTATCCACTGCTGAGAAGCGGATATCCATTACCCTGATGGTTTCATCAAATCGCTTATCGACAGCTTCGAATCGTTTATCGACGGCTTCAAATCGCTTATCGACAGCTTCAAATCGCTTGTCCACTGCATCAAATTTGAAATTCATGTGATTTATCAGTTCTTTCCACCGGGCATCGCCTCTGGCCATGGCTTCCCGAAATTCCGAATGCTCTCGGTCGTTATTTTCTTTCAGGAGAAAGCTGTGGGTTAAAAGAGAAACATAACGATGCAGCGATTCAGGGTTTTTCACTTGCACCGCTTCGTTGAGTTCGCTTTCCAGGATGTTTGATAAGGCATCCACCGTCATCACCTCCAATTATAATGGTTTTCACTACACATGACAGTCTTGAAGCGGTGTTTGCTTGAGGGTTTTTCTGAAAATACTCGATCTGTTCATTATCCGTTTATATTTCGCAGTTACTTTTATTGCTACTATCTGAGTAGAAATCACATGTCCGGAGTGAACCCCTTGACCCGTAAAACAAAAATCATCCTGTTCTCAATTCTCGTTCCGGTACTGATTATTGCCGTCATACCGGTGTATTTCCTTCTGAATCGTACGGCTGAAGCCGCTGCTGTATCGGAAGTCGGCCCGGCCCTTATCGTAGAGGTGAAAGTCCAGACCAAACGCGATGGTATCGAGATCAGCGGGAATATCGAGCCGGCGAGTTCCGCCGATCTGGCCTTCCCTATAGCCGGGTACATCGACGCTGTCTTTGTCTCGGAAGGTGATGTCGTCAGGGCCGGTGAGGTTGTCGCGATTCTCGAAGACAGCCAGCAGCGCTACAACCTGGCCGAAGTGGATGTGGAGATAGATGCCGAAAATATTGCCGGTACCAGGCGGAATCTAGACCTGCTGGATCTCAAGCGGGACATGACGGCAACGGAGCTGGAAGACACCCGATTATCCAGCACTATTGCCGGTGTGGTTTCCGGGGTATACCTGGATGTCGGAGACTTTGTCACAGATCAGAAGTCCGGGGATGACAAGGATGTCGTGGTGAGGGTGATCGATAGATCTTCCATGACGGCTATCGTCGAGGTGGATGAGCTGGATGCTCCGTACCTGTCTCTCGGGCAGTCGGTGGAATTCCAGTTTGATGCTTATCCCGACATTGAAGTGAGGGGTGTGGTATCGAAGATCCCCCTGGAAGCCCGGGTAACATCCCAGGGAATCGCCGTTCTTGATACCGAAGTCACCATCGAAGATCCGCCTGAAGAAATTCTGCCGTTTTTCACCTTTGCCGGTGAAATTTTTCTGAGTGGCGATGAGGACATTCTTTTGATTTCCCCGGATGCGGTAATGGAGCGGGGGGAGAGAAGCATAGTTTTTGTGGTGCTTCCTTCCGGGGAAGTGGACGCGGCGATGGCCGAGCGCAGAAGCGGTTCCGGCGGAGAATCTTCCGGCGGTGGAACCGGGTCCGGAGGAGGAATCCCCGGTGGTGGAATCCCCGGCGATCTGGATCTGCCGGAAGGATATTCCGTGGTTCCCACACCGATAATTGTCAAAGAATACGGCAGCAGCCTGGTTCAGGTAATCAGCGGATTGAAGGCCGGGGATAAGGTTCTGGTACTCCCCGCCGCCGGCGAATCCGGGGGTATCGCAGAAGATGAGTCGGGCAGCATCAATTTTCTGGATCTTCTGGGTTTACCCAGCGGCGGCCCCGGTAGTGGCGGCGGTCCCGGCAGCGGCAGTCGTTAGATGGATGTCACTTTGAATATACACCAATCCCCGATAATCTCTCCACCCGTTGTCGAGGCCCGGAAAGCCGCACGGTATTATGTGATGGGCGATGTTACTGTGATGGCGTTGCGCGGTGTGGACATCAAGGTGGAGAAAGGCGAGATGGTTTCGGTGATGGGTCCTTCCGGTTCCGGGAAATCCACCTTGATGAATCTTATGGGTTGTCTGGATACCCCGTCCTCCGGAGCGGTCCTGCTGGATGGAACAGATATTTCGGAGCTGGATGAGCGGGCCTTGGCCAGGGTGCGAAATGAGAAGATCGGTTTTATATTCCAGCAATTCAACCTCCTGGCCCGGAGCAGCGTGCTGGACAATGTCGCTACACCATTACTCTATGCGGGAGTCCCGGCAAAGATACGAAAGGAACGGGCAACCCATGTACTTGAGAGGGTAGGGCTGGCCGACCGGATGAAGCACCTTCCCCGGGAATTGTCCGGAGGTCAGAAACAACGGGTTGCCGTTGCCCGGGCCCTGGTAAATGAACCCTCACTTCTGCTGGCTGATGAGCCGACCGGAGCCCTGGATCAGGAAACAGGTCATCAGATTCTTGATCTGTTCGAGGAGCTGCACGATGCGGGGAACACCCTGGTGCTGGTGACTCACGATCCCGACATCGGTGCCTTTACCCCTCGCAGTATTCACCTCCTGGACGGGATGGTGAAAGAATGAATTTTTTCGAGAATTTCAAGCTTGCACTGCAGAATTTCACCCATAGTAAACTCCGGACTGCACTGTCGGCCCTGGGCATCATCATCGGCGTTATGTCGGTTATTGCCATCACCACCCTGGGGGGGAGTGCCACCGGAAGTATAAAAGATTCGGTAGTGGGGGCCGGTCTCAATTCCATCACCGTGATAGCCGGGCGGGATGCGCCTGAGACGGTAACAAGAGCCTTCGACCTGGAATTTGCCGATCGCATCGCCGCCGAGGTTGAGGGGGTGGGAGCGGCGGTTCCTCTGGTTTCATCCAACTTCACCGTTTCATACGGGAAAAACCAGTTCGACGGAGTCACCGTTATGGCTGCGTCACCGGAATATGCCGGGATATACCAGTATCCGATTGCCTCAGGCGCGTTCCTGAGTGATGAGAATGAGGATAGACGGGAGTCGGTGGCGGTGCTGGGAGCTGAAATCGCGACGAGTCTTTTTCCCGATGGCGACGCTTTGGGGAAGCGTGTGAGAATTTTCCGGACGCAGGCACGAAGTTTTAAAATAATCGGGGTGATGGATTCCATGGCCGACTCAATGGGGAACAGTTTTGACTCGACCATATACGTACCGGTGAGTACTTATGATTCCCGGCTTCAGAGAATCGATACCGTTAAACGCTATGGCGTTACCGCAGAGCTTGATTCAGACGTACTGGAAGTATCGGAAAACTTGAGAGAATGGTTCACCGGAATTTTCGGTGATGAGGAGGCCGTCCGGGTGATGTCTCCGGCGGGTATGGCGGATATGTTCACAGGCATCACAAAAACCTTCAATCTTTTCCTTTCCGGGGTGGCGGCCATCAGCCTTCTGGTGGGTGGTATCGGAATCATGAACATCATGCTGGTTTCCGTTTCGGAACGAACCCGGGAAATCGGCATCCGTAAAGCCCTGGGGGCCACTCCTCGGGTAATACGCAGGCAGTTCCTCTTCGAAGCGGCGGCCCTCACAACTATGGGAGGCATCCTTGGAGTCATCAGCGGTCTGGGCTTGAGCGCCCTGGCCATCAATGCCCTGGGGTGGTCCTTCGCGGTGAATGTTCCGGCAGTATTCGGGGCCGTTGCATTTTCAACGATTGTGGGAATCTTTTTCGGTCTTTATCCGGCGGCCCGGGCGAGTAAAATGGACCCGGTGACGGCTCTGGCATACGAATGAGTTTGGTTTCAAGTTTTCACAGTTTCACAGTTTCAAATCGACCATAAGAATACACTCGGCGTCGATACCGAATGGACCCTGGAGGATGTCTTCTCCATCGGGTCCGATGGCCAGAGAGCATCCTATGCAGATTCGTCCCTCCCAGGGGCCGCCGTTGATGGTTCCCACATTACTCACACCGATGATGGTTCTTGAGAATTCCCGGGCGACGGGAACGTACGAATCGCGCCAGAAATCCCCATATGGATCGGCAGCATTGTCGTGATCTTTTCTGACGGCCCAGGCGCAGGGCGACAGGATGACATCGGCACCCATGTGACAGAGTGATCGGGATAAAACCTGATCTTTGGCGAATCCATCGGCGCAAATCATCAATCCGATGCGTCCGAATGTCGTGTCGACGACATTCAGGCGGTCGCCTGTGGAATAATTGTCCCAACCGATTTCCAATTCGTTGATTTTTCTGTGTC
>DAOVYP010000571.1 GCA_030635565.1 Spirochaeta sp.
ATTGTTTTTTTGCCTTCGGAAACATTGCCGATCCATGAGGCGGCCATAACTTCGAGTCCCGACGGTAGAGTTTCATTGATTTTACTAATCAGAATAACAACAGGTTCATCCCGG
This sequence comes from Spirochaeta sp., assembly GCA_030635565.1. GTDB lineage: Bacteria > Spirochaetota > Spirochaetia > DSM-2461 > DSM-2461 > UBA2779. The sequence goes on from DAOVYP010000571.1 coordinate 115, forward strand.
AATTCCATCTTCACTGTACATATTTCACCCTCTGACCTGAGGCCGAGCGAAAGTGGTTGAGCAAATTCTATCCGGGGCTTGGGATTGAATCCCCTGGTGAAATCGATTGTGTAACCGGTTCGCTGTAAAGCACGCTCAAAGACGTTCATCACATCGAGATGTCCCAGATATACGGCGGGACCATCTTTTCTGAAAACAAGCAGGAGCCGCCTCCAGTTGATTTCAGAGGGGTCTTTCACGTCCGGTATGGCATCATCTGAGATTTCAGCTTCATCTGGAATTACAACTCGACAATTCTTGTCACAGACACCACAGTGGTCGATGCATTTTACCGCACAGGGGACCGTCAATACACCGGTTCGACTCCTTTCCGATTCTGTATTCAAATGAGTCCCGGTTACTCCTAAGGAAATACCGTCCCATGGAAGCGATTCAGCACTGTCTCGCCCCCGGCAAATCTCATTTTCCACATCCCAGTCCGCCTCGGCGACAGCTTTCTTCCATGCTTCTTTATTCATCCTGTCATCCCAGGCATCAAACCCGGCACCATTCATCCATGCTTCATGGGCCAGTTCGCCCGCACGTTTATCGCCCCGTGAGATTATTCCCTCCAGAAACGAGACATATGGAGAATGAAAAGATAGCCGAATTCGTTTATTACTTCGCAGACCATCACGAATAAGCCAAATTCTTTCGATTGCTTCTTTATCAGTCAACTGGGGGGCCCGTTCGAAAGGAGTATGAGGCTTGGGGATGAATGTCCCGAGATTGACGTTGAGGTTCATACCGGTGGATTTCTGCACATCAAGCAGATATTCAACAATTGAAGCCGCTTCATCCTCCCCATTATCAATCGGCAAACCCAGCATGAAATAGAATTTTGCCAGCTTCCAACCTTCACTCTTCGCTTCCCTGAGGATTGCTATAACCCGGTCTGCCGGCACTTCCTTGTTTATACCTCTCTGTCCTTTGGTACTTGGTGTTTCCACCGCAAAAGTCAGGCCGCTTTTTCTAACCGCTCCCAATCGGCCTATAAGTGAAAGTGTTATCGAATTCACCCGCAGTGAAGGGAGACTGAATGAGATGCGTCTGCCGGTATATATCCGATTCAATTTTTCAACCAGGGGTTCAAGCCCGGCATAATCACCTGTCGACAAGCTGGAAAGCGTGATGTCTCTGTAACCGCATTCATTAACAAGATATTCAGCTTCCTCAAGTATTCTGCTCATGCTTTTCTGCCGAAACGGCCTGTAAAAAACACCGGCATGACAGAAACGGCATTTGTTTGGACAACCACGCATGATTTCTATGACACCGTGATCCTGTACAGGAATCACGGAAGGCACGGGGAGAGCTGCAGGAGGGCCCGACTCCATTCCGAAACCGCTCCAGGAAACCCGGGCGGCCCGAGGCTTATCCGGAGTCCAGAAACCATCCATTTCGGAAATACTGTGCAGCAGATCCCCCCTGCCCTTCCCGGAATCCTTAAGTGATTTCAATATGAGCATATCGTCAGCGGCCTGACCTTCTGCTTCTCCGATAAAAACAGCGTCAATAAAATCAGCCCAGGGTACCGGATTTG
>DAOVYP010000223.1 GCA_030635565.1 Spirochaeta sp.
CACCAACATGGTGGTGAATCCGGATATCCCCTATACCCGGTTCGAATATGAAAGCCCGCCCACGGGAAACACCATCGAAAACTTTCTTTTCGATACGGAGAGCTGACGAGATGAAATCACTTGGCGATACCCTGAAATCCGTACGTGAAGAGCGTGGGATTTCCATGGATCAGGCGATCCATGAAACCAACATTTCCAGAAACTTCCTCGAAGCCCTTGAAAACGAGGAGTTCGATGAATTTCCCGCTGAGGCTTATCTCGTTGGTTTTCTGCGAAATTATTCTGATTTCCTGGGACTGGATTCAGACAAGATGGTGGGGCAGTACAAGAATTACAAACTGAGCGAAGAGCCCACTCCCATTGAACAGCTGGTAGGTCCTCCGAAAGGAGCGGCTTTACGTAAGTTTCTGCCGTGGATCGTTCTGGTGATTGTCATCGGTGCTGCCGGAGTCCTGGGTATCCCCAGGCTCATCAATATCATCAGCGATGCCAGAACTGCACGTTTCGAGAAGGCAGGTGAAACGGAAGAACCACTGCCCGCAAGGGAGGTTCGCCCCGCCCTTCCTCTCTGGGAAGGCGAGGTTCGTCCTTCGGATACCCTGGTACTTGAGAGTGATAATAACGAGCTTCGGCTTGAAGTGGGCGATGGAGACGGTAAGCTGCGCTTTGATGCAGGATCGACAGGCATCTGGTCGGTCATGCTCGGTGAGGAAATCTACATCCCGGATAATGACGGCCGACCGGCCTGGCGCCTGTATCTGAAAGATCTCGGATTACCGGGCGGCGGCGGCATTATTGAAATCCAGCAGCTGGCCGAGGTTCTGCCCGATGTCGATTTTTCCGATGCCGTCGTGGTGTCCGAACCCCCGAGTGGTGAATCGGAGAGGCGGAGAGAAACGAAAGTCATTCTCAGTGCCGCCAAACCCGACCGTTATACCCTGGTTATCGCTTTCCGTGACTTCTGCCTGTTCCGATACAAGGTGGACAGCCAGGTCCCCCTTGAGTCCTATTATGCCGATGGGGAAAATTTCAGGCTGGATGTAGGACGAACTCTCACCCTCTGGTCGTCCAATGCGGGTGCTCTCTATGCGAAAATCGGTGGTGAAGAACTCAGTTTCGGCCGCCGTGGCGAAGTGGCGGTGAATCAGATACGGTGGATTCTGAATGAGGAAAGCGGAGCTTACGATCTTACTGTCGTGCCTATGTATTGAGTCGGGGTCAGGGGTCAGGGTGGAGCCAGGGTATGTCCGAGAGCAATAAGGACCGGCCAGCCGGGGCCTTTTATGTCGAGAATCTCGGCTGTGCCAAAAACCAGGTGGATGCAGAGGTGATGATCGCCTCCCTCAAGAGGGCCGGCTGGGAGTATTCACCGGATCATCCTGAAGATGCCGATCTCATCATCGTGAACACCTGCGGCTTCATCAAAAGCGCCCAGGAAGAAGCGGTGAGCACCCTGCTGGGCGCCAAGCGGGAGTATCCCGGCAAAAAGGTGATCGCCGCCGGCTGTCTGGCCCAGAGATGGGCCGATGAGCTTCCGAATCTCATACCGGAACTGGACGGTGTGTTCGGTAACCGGGCGCCCCACCGGGTCAGTGAAACCGTCGATGATGTGATGTCCGGGGAGCGCCCGATATTCACCCCCGGCGGAGTTGACCGGGGGGAAGACCGCCGGGACTTCTTCGGATTCGACCGTTCGGTGTTCGTGAAGATTGCCGACGGCTGCAATCACAACTGCCGCTACTGCGCCATACCTCTCATCAAGGGCCCGCTTGTAAGCCGCCCCGCCGCCGAGGTGGTCACTGAAGTGGAAGGTCTGCTGGAACAGGGCGTCTTCGAAATGAACTTTGTCGCCCAGGACCTGGCGGCTTTCGGTCTGGATCGGGGGGAAAAACACGGATCCGGTCTCATCAGCCTGCTGAAGACCATTCTGGACAAACCCCGTTCCAACGAAAATTTCTGGATTCGGCTGCTCTATCTGCATCCGGATGATTTTCCCCGGGGTCTATTGGACCTGATGGCCGCCGATACCCGGGTGCTGCCGTATCTGGACATACCTTTTCAGCATGCCTCGGTTTCCGTACTGCGGAAAATGGGCCGATCGGGTGATTCGGTTGCCTATCTTGATCTGATTGCGGAAATCCGCGGGAAACTGCCCGATGCCGTGGTCCGCTCTACCTTCCTCACCGGCCATCCGGGGGAAGGGCGCCGGGAATTCGATGAACTGCTTCGTTTTCAGCAGGATGCCCGATTGGACTGGCTCGGCGTATTCGACTGGTCCCGGGAAGAGGGAACTCCCTCTGCCGGAGACAAGGGGGCGCTGGCGGCCAGGCTGACCGCTCCTGCGGCCCGGAAGCGTAAGGAATTACTGGAAACGCATCAGCAGCTGATTACCGAAGAGCGCCTGGATCGCTGGATCGGCCGGGAAATGGACGTCCTGGTGGAGGAACCCGTCGAGGGTGAGGATCTGGCTCTGGGCCGGACGGTCATCCATGCCCCGGAAGTGGACGGCAGCGTGGTACTGCATGCCGGGGGTGCTGTGACGGGGGATGTTTTCCGGGCCCGGATCGACGGGCGAACAGGGATCGACCTCCAGGCCGAACCCGGGAATCCCCGGTGAACAATATTTCCTCCTCTACGCCGGTCTGGCTTGAGGGCCTCAACGACCAGCAGAAAGAGGCCGTCATTCACGGCCGGAACCCTCTGCTCATTCTGGCAGGAGCCGGCTCGGGGAAAACCCGGGTGGTGACATCACGAATCGCCTGGATGGTGGCCGAGAAGGGCTTTGAGGCGCCTTCCGTCCTGGCGATGACATTCACCAACAGAGCCGCCGCCGAGATGCGGGAACGGGTGGCCGAAATGGTGCCCGAGGCCGGCGGAGCCATGATCCGTACATTCCATTCCTTCGGGGCCTGGCTGCTCCGGAGGAATGCATCGGCGGTAAATCTGTCTTCGAACTTCACTATCTATGATGATGACGACCAGGTTTCCCTCCTGGCCCAGGTGCTGGTTGGCGTCCCCCGCCGGGAGCTGCGCCTCTGGGCTCACCGCATCGCCAGGGCCAAAGACGAGGGTCTGGGGCCCGACGACGACCTGTCATCCTTCTCCCGCAATTCTGATTTTCCCGGGATTTACCGTAATTATGAGAATCGGCTCAGGGATATCGGCAATGTCGATTTCGGCGATCTCATACTCCTGCCCATACGGCTGCTCAGGGAACGGCCGGAGGTGAAAAATCGGCTGCAGCAGCGATTCAGGGCCGTCCTGGTTGATGAGTACCAGGACACTAATGTGGCCCAGTACCAGCTGCTCCGGGAGCTGGTTGGACCCGGGACATGGGTAGGAGTCGTCGGAGATGACGATCAGTCCATCTACCGTTTCCGGGGTGCGGAAGTCGGGAACATCCTCGGCTTTCCGGACATGTTTCCCGGAACCCGGGTGGTGAAGCTCGAACAGAACTACCGGTCAACCGGTACCATACTGGAGATTGCCTCCTCGGTGGTTTCCAACAACACGGGACGCCTGGGTAAAACCCTCTGGACCGCCGGAGACGCAGGGGACAAAGCCGTGCTGGTCTATCTGGAAAACCACAATGACGAGGCCGAATGGTGTGCCGACAGGGTGGATTCCGATGGAAATTTCGGTGCTACGGCGATCCTCTACCGGACCAATGCCCAGTCCAGGATCTTTGAGACCGTCTTCCGTCGCCGAAACATTCCTTACCGCATCGTCGGGACTTTAAGTTTCTATCAGAGGGAAGAAGTCAAGGACGTCCTGGCCTATCTGTCCTGGCTGGCCAATCCCAGGGACGAGGTGGCGTTCCGGCGCATCGCCAACAAGCCCGCCCGGGGCCTTGGGAAGACGAGTCTGAACCGGCTCATGGACGCGGCTCTCAGCGCTCATGCCGGTGATATCCTTGCCGCATGCCGCAAGGTCGAATTGAAGGGCAAAGCCGCCAAAGCCCTGGAGTTCCTCGCCGGGCTGTCCGAACGCTATGAACACTCAGGCGGCTTTGATCATCTGGGCTTCCTGGTGAAAGACCTTGCCGCCTCTTCGGGACTCCTGGAGCATTACCGGGAAGTGGACCGCATTGAAAACAGCCAGCGGTCCCGGAATCTCGACGAGCTGGTGAATGCCGCCGCCGAGTACCCGGCGTCACCGGAAGGTTTAACCGCCTTTCTGGAACTGGTGGAGCTGGATCAGGCCAACCTTGAGGAAGAAGAGGATGACGAGAATCGGGTCACACTGATTACCATGCATAACACCAAAGGCCTGGAGTTCGACCGGGTTATCATTACCGGAATGGAGGAAGGCCTCTTTCCCCGGGGGGATGAGAGCTTTGATGACGATGAGCTTGAGGAGGAGCGCCGTCTCTTCTATGTGGCCATAACCCGGGCCCGTAAGTCATTGGCCTTCACCACCTGCCGGCGGCGCATGCTCTGGGGCCGTTACCGGGACAGTCAGTCGTCCCGATTCCTCAAAGAAATACCGTATGATCAGATCAGAGTGGAGGGAGACGGAGACTCACATGACCCCGCTGACGACCGCTGGCACCCGGGTGTTAAACTCTATCATGATGAATATGGAGTCGGCGTTGTCCAGAGACGGATGGCAAACAGTGGTCATACGGTGATTCACGTCCTCTTCGAGTCGGGCCGCAGCGCCACCCTGCTGCCTGAATTTTCATCTCATAAGATGGAGCTTCTTGGTGTCGCCGGGGAGGATTGGTAATGTTTGTTTCAAAATTGACCTCTGCCGCGGTGAGGCGCATTCCACTTAATAAGGAGCGGGCACTGTGTTTGGCCC
>DAOVYP010000316.1 GCA_030635565.1 Spirochaeta sp.
CCGTATTCCGGTCCGAAATAGAGCCTGATTCGTTCGTTAACGTTTCTGATGCCTGTTCCCTGCCTGTCTGCAGGATTTCCATCATCGACTATGTCTGTGTCGAGAAGGGCTGACAGTTTATCGACATCCATGCCCTCTCCGTTATCCCGGACCTTCAGGATTAAATCACCATTCTCCATGCCGCCGCTGATTTCAATGAGTCCTTCATAATCGACGTTTCGGATACCGTGGTAGATGGCGTTTTCAACCAGGGGCTGCAGGGTGATCTTGAGGACGGTGCAGTCCATGAGGCTTTCGGGAATATCGATGAGGTAGCGGAATTTGTTCTTATAGCGCATCTCCTGGATGGTGAGGTAGGACCTGACATGTTCCAGTTCGTCCCTCAAGGGAATGAGTTCCCGTCCCTTGCTGATACTGATTCTGAAGAGACGGGACAGGGCGGAGGTCATTTTCACCACCTCATCGCTCTTATCCATCTCTCCCATCCAGATGATGGAGTCCAGGGTGTTGTATAGGAAATGGGGATTGATCTGGGCCTGCAGGGCTTTCAGGTCGCTTTTACGCTTGAGTTCCTGCTCCCGGATATTTTCTTCCATGAGCTCACCGATCCGTCCCACCATCAGATCGTATTCCCGGGCCAGCTCCCGTATCTCGTCGGTGGCATCCAGGTTGCCGGCTTTGCGGAATTCACCGGTTTCAACGCTCTGCATGACGGTCTGAAGCTGCCTCAGGGGACGGGTGATGCCCTTGGTGATAAAGTTTGTTACCAGTCCGACAATGAGAAAGAGCACCAGTCCAATGAGGGCATTCATCAGCTGTACATAGGGCCATCCGGTCACAAGGTCGCTGTCCAGTGAAACACTGACGACATACCACCCGGTGCGTGAGGATCTGGCGCTGAGGTAATTGCGTCCATCCTTCTTCAACAAGGGTCTTTCGCCGGAAAGCAGAGGAATCAGTTCCGCAATGGGTTCATGTTTCAGGTCGCTGTAAATCAGTTGCTGGGAAGGGTGGAAGACGTAGTTCCCGTCCGAGTCGATAATGAAATCATATCCTTTCTCCCCGATAACCAGTGATTCACACAGTTCCTTGATACGGTTGAATTTCAAATCAACAAGAAGAGCTCCCAATGCATGGTTGTCTTCCAGTGATAAAATCTGAGTGCTTAAGGATACGACCCAGGAGTAATTCCCCGGAACCAGGTTCTGCACATAAGCCGTGGATGCGACGGTTTTACCTTCCGCCATCAGAGCGTTCTTATACCAATCGGTGCTGCGATAGTCGGAAAAAACTGCAGGATTTGTACCGTCCCCGCTGATGGCGCCGCCGTCCTGCCGAAACAGCACGATAGCGGAGATGTCGTCCCGGGCCCTGATGTAGGAGGCGAATCGTTCCTCGAGAATCGTTTCCAAATCCAATTCCGATTCCATCAGGAATGCCTGGACATCGATATCTTCAATTACCGCTTTGGATATGCTCTCCATGCTTTCGATATACGTGTCGATCTGTTCCACGAGTTCGTCAACGAGCAGTCTGTTGTTCTCCAGGGTTGCGTTTCGTACCGAAGTGATGGTGAAGCGCGTCGATATTATCTGCATAGTTAGAATGGTGGTGAAAAACAGGAGGGTGAAGATGAGGTAGAAACGGGATTCGAGGGTTCCCAGTCGACCGAAGATGCGTCGCATCAGCCCTCCAATTCCCCGCGGTATTCCGTAGTGGTGAAACCGGTGATCTTTTTGAAGATACTGGAAAAGTACCGGGGATCCTGATAACCCACCCGATCGGCGATTTCATAACTCAGCAGGTCGGTGGCTTTCAGCAGCCGTTTGGCCTCATCGATCCGCACTTCGGTGAGATACTCGACAAAAGTCTGTCCTGTGCCTTCCTTGAAAAGAGCGCTGAATTGACTTGTACTCAGGTATATTTCCGAGCATATGTCCTGAAGGGAGAAGGAATTGTCTGTGAATCGTTTGGAAATGATGTGCCGGGCTTTATCGATACGGGAATGGGCGGCGTCGTTTCTCTTTTGGCGGACATGATCCTCGATTTTTGAAATCTGCTTGCTGAAATAGCGTTTTGCATCATCCAGTTTTGTGAAGCGGCGGGGTTCGGCTGTCAGTGAAAGTTCCTTAAAATCGTCCCGGACGCTGATTCCCATCTCGTCGACGAAGTCCGAAAGATGGTATTGCAGTCGGGCCAGGTATGCAGCGACATCCGAGGAGGTGAGGTAGCTTTCTTCGAACAGCCTGAAAATCTCAGTCAGGGCGTCCTGTGCCGAATGCCTGAATCCTTCCCTGAGTGCCTTTACCAGCCGCCGTGCCCGGCTGATGAAAGCTTCCTGAGAGACCCGGGTTTTCTGCCGGATATCATCGATGGACTGTATCCGGGTTATGCCGAGAACCCGTGTATGATCCACGGCGTTTCCGGCCCCGAGATAGCTCCGATTTACATCTTCAAGCTCCTCCACCGATTCGCCGATTCCGATCGTCACCGGCGAATCCCCCAGACCGAGGGCCGAAGAAAACAGCCGCTCGGCAATACTTCTGGCCCGTTTGACCATTGATTCCCCTTCACTGCCCTGGAGAAGTAACACGAGGTCTTCATTCCGGTTACTGAAAACCGTATCATCGCCGGAGATGAGTTTTTTGGATTCTTCAGCCAGGGCCAGGCGTGTGATTTCTTCCCATTCCTCCGGCAGGGATATGATGATAACCAGGTAGGAAGCTCCAAGATCGTTCCAGGCAAAGAATTCCCGTCGTCGGGAAATCTCCTCCCTGTTCAGCCGCCCCGAGACCAGGCTGTAGAAAAAACGTTCCCGGAGCAGAGGCAGACTGCGATCCAGGAGTTCCCGGAGCCGATCCTGCTCTTTTTCAGCATTCCGGAGGCGGTCCAGTTCGTCCCGGGTCCGATCCAGTACAGTTTTGAGTTCCTCGGCGGTAATCGGTTTGAGAAGAAATTCCTTCACCCGGTGCCGGACCGCTTCCTGAGCGTACTCGAATTCTTCGAATCCGGTGAGAAGAAGAACTTGAGTCCCGGGGTGAGATTCGGCGATCTTTCTGCTGAGGGTGAGGCCGTCCATCCGCGGCATGCTGATGTCCGACAGCACGACATCGACATCGTTATCATTGATATAGTCCAGGGCCGCCTGTCCGTTATCGAATACTCCGGCCAGTTCGAAACCGTTCCTGCCCCAGGGGATGCGGGATGTGATGCCTTCTCTGACGATGTCTTCGTCGTCGACGAAAATGAGCTTGTACAAGGTCATCCCTCGTTGTTTTATCTCTCACCCCGGACATAGGGTTCACCCAAGGTCGCCGGTGCGTTCATCCGCCGCTGACCGGATTTGGACATGCCGTAGATGAAGAGTACCAGCAGGGTGGACAGATAGGGGAGCATGGCCAGCAGGTTGGGCGAGATGCCCAGGGGCTGGAGCATGTACTGCAGGACGAAAATTCCGCCGAAGAGGTAGGCTCCCAGGAAGGCACCTCCGGGTTGCCAGAGGGCGAAAATCGTGAGAGCGATGACGATCCACCCCCGGCCTGCTGTTATGCCTTCGTTCCAGGAGCCGCTGTAGGCCGTCGACAGATAGGCGCCGGCCATTCCCGCCAGGCCGCCGCCGGTCATGACGGCGAAGTACTTCACCCGGTTCACGCTGATACCCTGGGATTCGGCGGCCTTGGGGTTCTCGCCCACTGAGCGTAAAGTGATTCCTATCCGGGTGTGCTTGAGCATAAACCAGATGACAACACCAACAATCAGGGCACTTGCCCCGGCCAGGAGACTCAAGACCTGAACTTTGCTTGCCTTATTGGCAGCCATCACGACCCCCAACGTCAGCGCCA